>JBCBCD010000739.1:1377-4101 GCA_038530915.1 Bacteroidota bacterium | reverse complement strand
CATTACAACTGGAAGAGAAGGATTTTTCATTGATTTCGACCGAAATCGTTTTGGAATGCTGGGAGCGGACTCAACTGCTCAAGTCGAAATTGACTTCGAAAAAAGAATTTTAAAAGCAATTCATCACGAAAATTTAATAATGCCTTTTTCAACTTTAAACAAAGATTCTGTTGAAATTGACATGGGTGAAAATGTAATGCACGTTTTCAGAAAACTTGACTTGAATCTTAAAACGGAAAGGACAAAAGAAGAAATTACGGAGTATCTAGAAGAAAGGTGTATCGACTCAATACAAGGCTACAAACTAAAATTTACTTCAGAACAATTCTTTAGAGAGAAGATCTTTGAAAAACCTCATAGAAAAAACAACCTTTGGAATGAAAACTGGGAAGACGCTGGATTTTGGTTTGTGGACAAATATAATGACCAAGCGTTTTTGATATTTTCAATCGGACAAACTGAACGGAAAAACATTTTCCAAATCATCTCCATTTCCGAAAACGGAATTGAACTCAAACATCTTCAAGAGGACGGAATACTCAAAAACGTCAGGAAAATAAAAACCTGTTTATAACAAGGGCTATAATTTATAGCTGCAATTCGTTAACTTCAAACTACAAAAACATCAACGACTGGATTTGCCACGGCTGGAAATCTAACGATTTCCAACGCCGCTACAAATCATAGCCGAGACCGTTGTGAGCAATATGAGAAAAACACTATCGATATTAATTTTGTCTCTGATTTTATCCTGTGAAAAGTCAGACTATAAAACGATTGATTACGAAGCATTCGAAATAACCGTTCCGAGAAGTTGGACGGAATATGAAATAAAAGGAATTGACAGCTATGTTAACGGATTGATAACGGACAAAAACGATACACTGATTTTTGATTTGGGTTGGTATTCACCTGATTTGACTAAAAACCCAGAAGTGCTGGTATTTGAGCAATCTGAATACGCAGGATTTAGCGACAAGCAAAAAAAGCAACTGGAAAATGTTAAGCATTTAGTTGTTGAGGACTTTCTAAACGCAGAATATAATGTAAAAGATTATCTGAAATACGAGTATGAATTAGATAGTATTGATTGCTTTCAAACTAAATTCATTAGACCAAAGAACAAAGGATTTGGAGCGAGTGGAATTTATATTGACAGTCTTAAAGGTGGCGGACCGAATTCTAATAAAACGAGATTGAGTTTTTATGGAAATAATTTATCTGACTCAACTCAAACGGAATTTTTTAAAGCTTTGAGAAGCATAAAACTGACAAAATATTGTGAATAAAATACTGCTCACAACAATGTATAACCGCAATTACGGCGGATTCGACTACGTCCGAATCCACGCGGAATTGCTAAAGCCTGTGCTAAACCGAAAATTAACGCATATTAACTCGTAACTGACGGTTATACGAGACCGTTAGCCAACATTCGATGAAACTGAAACTCTTTATTGTCATATTAATTTCTAGTTTGCTATTTAGTTGTCAAAATGAAAATAAACTAAATGGGAATTATTCAATCTGTATAGATGGACAATATGCGGAAGTTTATTTCAAGAGAGATTCTATGCGAATGGCATCAGAAAGCGAATGGGTTAGACTATCAAAATGGAGAAAAATTGAAATCTTGAATGACACGCTATTTTTTGAGACTTTTGGAGAATGGAGGGACAATGCAAAAGCTAAAATAAAATATAACGGACTGAATAATATAGAACTTAAATTCCCTAAAGATATAGAGGACAAAAAGTTTGGAATGACACAAAGCTTGGAAAGAATTAAAGGTGATTTTGATATTGAAGAATCAGAAGAGTTTTGGACTGCATTTAAAACTAGAAAGAGCTTAACGGAATGTAAGTCTGAAAAATAAAAACGTTGGCTAACAATGGCTATAATTCATTGTGGTTTTATGCCACACCAAAATAAAAGTATTAATCAACAGCTGATTTCTAAGCGGAATAATCCTGCGGATGATTCCACAACGAAATCATAGCCGAGACCGTTCTCTGCAAGCTGAAAATTAAATGAAAAAAGATTGGAATAATGAAATACTAGCAAACCCAACGGACAAAGAACCGAACGAAATTTTTGCTGCTTATTGCAATGAAATCGGAATTTATTTTCAAAATAAAGGGTTCAAATATTTAAAGTCCAGACCTCGAATTGAAAAGCAAATCGGAGATATTGTAATTAGCGTGAATTTCTGGTCATCAAGAATAAATGAAATGAATAAAAGGGTATGGTTGGAAATCTTACCCTATGCCAAATCTAAATCTCTGAAAAAATGGATTAAGTCTAATGGTATCGGAAGAAATGAATTCATCTATGGTATAATGGGAAAACAACCAAGAAACCTTTCAATATTTGGACATAAATTGGAGGACTTCCAAATCTTGATGGGACAAATAGAGACTGCTTTAATAAGTCAACTTGAGGGTTTTGAGTTAGCTTTAAGAAACCCAAAAAAATTAATAAACGAATACAGTAATGAAGAGGGAATTATAGAAGATAACTTCCTTGCCTTTATTTGTATGAACCACCCTGAATTAGCTCAATTGACATTTGAAAAGTTTGGAGAGGGAATAGAACAATCAAGAGTTATGGAGTTTGAAAAATGGAAAAAAGCCAGCAGAGAACAATGTGTATAATTAATTGCGGTCGGATTCCTTAAACGGAATCCTTTGCAAATAATTATCTTTAGTCCAAGGCGGACATTTT
>JBCBCD010000739.1:0-1367 GCA_038530915.1 Bacteroidota bacterium | reverse complement strand
ATGACAACAAAAAAGAAAATAAAATTTGATTCTCTTACCAAAAATGATATTTCAAAGTTCAATATTGCTGAAATACAAGGCTGGATAATTGACCAATTCTGTCAGATTGAATGGAGAATTGACAATATGATTATAGACTACTTTAAACCTGAAAACAAAAGTGTTTTTGAGAAAATAGTATTAAACAGTTCCGTTATTAGTATCGGAGGAAAACTAAAAATACTCTCCAACATTGGATTAAATAAAAAAACAATTGAAAAAATTAGAAAGCTATCGTCTATAAGAAATGGATTCGCTCACTCTAGAATAGGAGAATCCGTTTTGATTTCACTTTCCACGGACTCCGAAAATGCACATAAAATTGAATCCGAAAGTACTATTTACGTTATGAATTCTCAAGGAAAAATAACGAAAAAAAGTGCTTACGAACACGCTAATGATTTTCTAGTTTTAAGAAACGAACTAAGGGAAGAATTAAAGTAAAAAAACTATTGCCAACAATGGCTATAATCCATAGCTAGACTTCTCAACTAAAAACAACTTTTCTTACTTTTAAATAAAACAAATAGGTCTTGAAAATATGTAGATAGGCATTTTTACTCGCCATCCCAACGCGCCAGCTACTTTGCGGTTATCCTTGGCGCGGGCCTTGGGCGCAAAATTGCCCATCCGCTACAGTATCATAGCCGAGACCGTTGTGGTGCATTTAAAACAGACAAGTGACAGACAAAATTGAAATCCCATTAAGTAAGACTAAGATTCTTCTGGTTTTAATCGGTGCGACCGTTATTGTTGTTCTTGGAACTCTTTTCATAATGAATCCAGAACAGTTTAAAAGTCCGATATTTCGAAATCCAGAGACTATTAGAATTGCAGGAATCGCAGCAGTTGCATTTTTCGGACTTTGCCTTGTTTTTATAGCAAGAAAACTATTCGACAACAAAGTTGGATTGACAATTGACCAAAACGGAATAACAGACAATTCTAATGCAACAAGTGTTGGACTTATAGAATGGGCAGACATTATAGATATCGGAACCGTTCAGGTGGCTTCAACAAAAATTTTAATGCTTGCGACTGACAAACCTGACAAATACATTGAGCGTGCAAAAAATGGAATTTCAAAAAGAGCAATGAAAGCTAATTATAAAATGTATGGCTCGCCATTATCGATAATTTCAAACTCTCTGAATATAAATTATGACGACTTAGAAAGAATGATTAGAGAAGAATTTGAAAAACGAAAAGAATAAAAACGACACCACAACAACACCTATACGCAATGCCCTTCGGGACACTGCGCATAGCTAACCCGTTAGCATACATACCGTAATATGCCTAGAATAGAGTTGAAAACAGAAATTAAT
>JBCBCD010000738.1:2907-4108 GCA_038530915.1 Bacteroidota bacterium | reverse complement strand
AAAGGAATTCTTTTCGAATATGGTTTCTCCCCTTGCGTTCAAGGTCTTGTTCCAAATATCCTTTTTGTCCTTGGCCCAGAAAGGAACCAATCCCCATTGCGATACAACAGGCATGTTTGGACTGTCATTGGTATAAATCAACATCTTTGGGTGACTAAATCCAGAAGTATGGAACAATGGCAAATCCGTGTCCCTGGCAAGTCGTTGGGTCAATTCCCTAATGGCATGTATATCACCATCACGTCTTGCCCTTTTCAATTGGGTCTGCATTACAGCAGATACGTCGTAACACATAGTCTAGTTTGGTTGGTGCTTTCAAATTAGATCGATCTTTCGGGAAATCCAAGTAGCAATTAAAGGAATATGTCCATAATTTTGGATTATATCCATGTTTGCGGAAGAAAAATATCGCCAATTATGCCAAATCGTACTGAAAAGGCACTACAATGATTTCAGAAATGACATCAAGGACAGGTTCTTTTACAATACCTCAACACAAGCCGAAAAGAGGTTACTTGACATGATACGGAACTTTAGAACAGAAATGGAAGTAAGAGTACCGATAAGAAGGAACAATATCGACGATGAGGTGCTTCAAAACCAAATATTGGGGGAGTATATCCAAATAGCCAGAAAGTATGGTAATCGTGTCAAGAGAAGATATGGGCTGGACTAAAAAGATTGATGAAATATCGATAGTTGCTACAAAGGGAAAATCCAATTATTCGGTTTTCCCTTAGGGGTTACATTCATAGTGAGTTGTCCCATAATCAGATACAAGTTTGGGAAGGTGATTTTTCTTATCACAAGTGAATTCCATTGAAATGCCTTGTTGTATTTCTTTGTTGTTGAAGGCGATAGCGATATCAACGATTTTTGAAATTGACTTTTCATAGTGTAGTTTTCTTTGAATGGATTTTCGGATTGGGTTGGTCATCAAAACAATAGGTGATTGCACCTTGAATCCGTACCTCGTTCATCGTATCCATACACTGTGCGATTGTTTATTTCCTATGGCTTAAAAGTTCACCCCATGGTAATCTAAACGAAGTCGTCTCGGAAGTAATCGGATTCTTCAATTGCCTTATTCACTGTGTAATATTTATAAACCCCCATAATAATGAAAATAGTGGAAAAGCCTTTGACTAAGGAAATTGTTTGTAAGAACATTTCACTAGACATCCGGTGTGAGGATAAGCTC
>JBCBCD010000738.1:0-2897 GCA_038530915.1 Bacteroidota bacterium | reverse complement strand
AAAGACACCTGTTAATTAACAGGTGTATAACAAAAAATTAACCGTAACCTTTTGAAATTCAGCGTGAAATTACAGGTTTGATCAGCATATGTTAACTGTTTCATAAGATCGATAATCTGTTCTAAACTTTAAGAAAAATGAATTTTTTACGCACTCTAATTGAAGTATATTCTTACCGTCATGTATTCGCGAAACTGATAGGAGTATACCGAAAATCCTGTAAGAGAGTAGGAAGAATATTTATGTTTATTAAAATGAAAACAAAAAAGTTAGATTTTTTATCACTAGAGTCAAAAATGATTTCGAACCTTTCTAGCCAAAGTATTGTAGGCGGAAGTACATCAGGGTGTTCTTACAATCAAGTGTGTGACCCAACCACAGATGTGGGAGGTGGAGCATCTTGTTCATGTACTGGTGACGCATAATTTAAACATTGGTAAATGGTCCAAGTATTCTTACTTGGGCCATTTATTTTAAAAATGAAAGTATGAAAGAACTTATAATGGAATCCCAAAATTTAAAGACACTTTCATCTTTAGCTATAAAGGTATCAAAGACCGCCCTGAACAATTCGGAAAATGGTGTCCTTTCTGGACTATCTGGAGTCGCACTTTTTCAAATTTCTTATGCCAAATTAATGGATAGTCAGGAATATTATGATTTGGGTCTGGAGAAGTTAGTTAAGTGTGTTGAGGAGTTTGGTAAGTCATATCACTTCAACACTTTCTGTTCTGGATTGGCTGGCGTTGGCTGGACATTAAGCCATTTGGAAGAGGAATCACTCATAGATCAAACCAATTCAGGATTATATGATGTAATTGACAAATATCTTCATGAATTAATGGTAAGTGAGAGTATGAAAGGTAATTATGATTATTTACACGGTTCACTAGGTCATGCATCATACTTCCTTAAAAGATTCAGGTTAACGGGCAAAACGAAATACAAGTTAATAATAGAAGAGTTCTTGAATTTGCTTAGAAAAATTTCAACCAAGGATGAACATGGGCGCAGATGGACTAATTTTTCCAGAGGTTCTGTTATTGCTGGTCAGGTTAACCTTAGTTTTTCCCATGGAATGGCAAGTATTGTCAGATTTCTTACAAGAACGTTTGAATTCAAGGAATTTGATGACTTGAGTTATTCTCTTCTTATTGAATCGCTATCTTACATAAATACATTCAGGAACAAGGATATAACAGCCTCAATTCATTATCCATCCATAATCCAAATCGATAAAGATGATTCTCCAAGATACCAAAGCAGATTGGCCTGGTGCTATGGAGATTTAGGAATCGGCCTGGCTCTTTTAAAGGCAAGCGAAGCGCTATCAAACCAAAGGTTAAAAGAACTTGCTATGAATACCTTGATAAATACCACGAGCAGAAGGAATCCGAATCAAACAGGGGTACAAGATGCAATGTTGTGTCATGGCTCGTTTGGTCTTTTTGAAATGTATAATCATTTATTTCAGACAACTAACCTGAAAGCTTTTAAGGAAAGTGCAGATTATTGGTTTATGGAAGGCGAAAAATTTGGAGTAAGTAACAATGAGCGTGCTAATTTCTTAATGTGGAATGCTGAACAGAATAGATGGGAGGACAACATTACAATATTAAATGGGTTGTCTGGTATTGGCTTAAGTTACATAAGTAGACTTAAAAATTGGACATCGTGGAACGAATGTTTAATGATTAATTGAAGGTATGATAAATAGAATCCCCTTTAATTTAATGAACGTTTTTGTTTCAAGGAGCCCTATTCTTCCCCTTAACTTTTTTCTAGATGTAACTAGGGAAAGTAAACTATCCGATGATGCGGTTAAAACATTGTTCTTGACCAATGAAATTATCAGAGAGTTTATTTACGTCTCGTCACCTTCATTGTATAGAGTTCTAGATAAATGGGTTGATGGGGCAACTATCAAGAACAAGGAAAAGGAGAGACTTAAAATTTCATTTTTAAAATACATTTCAAGAGCCTCTTCAAGATGTACCCCTTTCGGTTTATTTGCGGGTTGCTCAGTAGGAGAAATTGGAGATAAAACTGATATAAGACTTGGAGGAATTGACGAATTTAAGAGGAAAACCGTATTAGATACTAGAATCCTCGCCCTGATTGCCAAAAAGCTACTGGAACAAGACAAGGTCAAGACCCATCTGATATTCTATCCAAACACTAGCATATACTATTTAGGTCAAGAGTTGAGATATGTCAGAAGTCTCTTTGTGAACGATCAAAAACAGCATACAATAGTTAGCATAAAGGAAAATCCTTTTTTAAAAGAGATTTTGGCGAAAGCCAAGGATGGGTGCAAGCGAAAAAGTCTAATTGAGCTGTTGACCAATCAGGATATACCATATAATGCAGCAAGTAAATTCATAGATGAAATAATAGAAACGCAACTCCTAGTTTCAGAACTTGAAGTTTGTGTTACGGATGACCAAGATGAGCTGCTAAGGATAATTTCTATTTTGAGACGAACGAAACATCTTAAAGAACTTGAAAACTCGCTAACTGTAATCAATAACAAACTCACTGATTTAGATAAACAAATAGGAAACCCAAATAAGAAGTATCTGGATATTAAAGTCGCACTAGAAAAGTTACTTGGTCAAAAACTTCCTGAAGAGAATATGTTTCAAGTAGACTTGTTTCCGACTGCAACCAAGAGCGAACTTGCTGGGGAAATAGGGGAATCAGTACTAAATGGTCTGAGCATACTGAACCAATTAAGTGCTACTGAATCCAAAGTAGAACTAGACAATTTTAAAAAAAGTTTTTATCGGAGATACGAAAGAAGAGGAGTTCCATTGGCAGAGGTCTTGGATACAGATGTAGGTATTGGTTATGGAAGGGATGACAACGCAGGGGAGATGAATCCTTTGATTGACAAT
>JBCBCD010000737.1:3131-4108 GCA_038530915.1 Bacteroidota bacterium | reverse complement strand
GGTAAAACCTGGATAGACCGAAAAGTAGACCTCAGAATAGACGATCACCCAGAGCCATTGAAAGAAATGCGAAGGCTATTAAGAGTACACCAAGCCTATGGGCATATGAATGCCGGTGACCTCGCGATAGAGAAAGGAGAAATAGAAAAAGCAATGGAAGAGTACAGTGCGGCAGAAGCTATGTTTCCCAATAACTTAGAGATGCAATATTGGCATGCTGTTACCTTATCCAATATCGGGAAAGTCGATGAAGCTTTACCAATGTTCAAAAAAATATTCAAAAAAGATAAAAATTGGTTAAAGCTTACACCAAGATTGACCCAAAATGGCTTGTTGACCGTTTCAAAAGAGGACTTAGAACGTATTTTAAGTGCCCACAAATAAATTACACATGAAATTACTTTACTGCATCTTCTCTTTTACCTTATTGACAATCATTAATAATAGTATCTTAGCACAATCTCAAAATGCATGGCCTATATTAAGCTCTATACAGGTAGAAAAGAAATTTGATCCTGATATGGGAATTGAGACCTACACACCTAATTATGGTCCTATTGTCTCTGCCCTGGAAGGAAAAGAAGTTACATTGAAAGGATATGTTATTCCGGTAAATGGAAAAAAGGAACAAAGCCACTTTATGTTTTCTTCTTTGCCTTATAGCATGTGTTTCTTCTGCGGAAATGCTGGCCCAGAATCAGCCATGGAAGTATATATGAAAGAAAACCAGTCTGTTGCATATTCTGACAAAGCGATTAAAATCAAAGGTATTTTAAGATTAACTCGTGGAAATTCACAAGGGTTGATTTACTCACTTGATCAAGCAGAAATAATTGATTAATATATTAGACCAAAAATAGTTCAGATGAATAAGATTATAACTTTAGTTCTTGTCGCTACTTTCGTCATAGCAAGTAATCAGGCGATTGCACAAAAAAATAATCCTGCCCATACATGGAGAACACTCTCTAAAATCA
>JBCBCD010000737.1:0-3121 GCA_038530915.1 Bacteroidota bacterium | reverse complement strand
AATCACTTTCAAAAAGGAATACAACGAAATGATGGGCTTCAAAGTGGATGTCCCAGTCTTTAGTACTGAAGTCAATGAACTGGAAGGTAAGTTGATTCAAATCAAAGGTTACATTATACCTGTAGAAGGCTATAAAAATCAAAAAGAATTCATCTTTTCTGCTTATCCTTACAATATGTGTTTCTTCTGTGGTGGTGCAGGTCCTGAAACAGTCATGGAAGTATATTGTAAAGAACCTGTAGAATATACTGCAGAACCTGTTGTTATAGAAGGTATACTCGAATTAAATGCAAATGATATCAATCGTTTGATCTATGCATTGAATGATGCTCGTAAGGTAAAAAATGTAGAATAATCTTATATGTGATGTGTGATGTGCTATTTGTGATATCACACATCACCTATAAAAAAGCGGCTCCAAATACTCCTGCACTATCCCCCAACTTGGGTTTCAAGAAGGGTGTATCTATTCGATCGTTGAAAACGAACTCCTCTGCTGCTTTGACTCCTTCTGTGTAAAGAAGGTCAATATTTCCAACTCCTCCACCTAATACAATAGCGTGAGGATCTAAAATGTTGATAATGTTCCCTATTGCTTTTCCAAAGAAGTGAATCATTCGCTCTATCGTCTTAGTAGCATTTTCATCAGCATTATCTAAATGAAGCTGATAAATTTCTTTCAATTTCTTTTCAGTACCTGTGATTGTTTTATAGTAACGTTCTAAACCGGTTCCTGAAATTATGGTTTCTACACAGCCTATGCGGCCACAGTAACACCTTCCGCCAGAGGCGTCAAGGAAATTGTGTCCCCACTCACCTGCAATCCCTTGGCAACCATTTAATACTTTTCCATTGACAACAATACCGCTTCCTACACCAGTACCCATAATCACGCCGAATACGACTTCCGCATCGGGTACTTTCTCCGCTACGATGCCCATCTTAGTTTCAGCAATCGCAAAGCAATTGGCATCATTAGCTAATCTTAAAGGTATCCCAATATAGTCTTGAAGATCTTTCTTGAAAGGCATGCCATTTAAGCTGGTGGTATTGCTATTCTTATGTAACCCAGATTTAGGATCTGTATTACCGGGAGTGCCGATACCCAAATGAGTAGGTTCTACACCAGTTTCCTCTTTCATTAGATCTAATAAGTGTCCAATTCTTTCGATGATATGTTGATAGCCCTTATGCTTTTCGGTAGGTATCCGCATTCTGCATAATACTTCATGAGGAGTATTTTTGGTTAGTACCACACCTTCAATTTTGGTGCCGCCTAAATCAACTCCCCAGAGGGTTTCTTCAGACTTCATAAATATTAGCTAGATATTGAGTAGTTAAAAATAAGTTTCATACATACAGACCAAAATAGTAGAATGTTTTGTAATTGACAACTCTGACTTCAACTCCTTCAAAAGTCATTGTGGTGATTTGATTTTTGTTAATCCAAAAAGTAAGATTATGTGTTATATTCACGTTTACAACAACAATAAATTCGTTTAACAAATCAGTTTTCTTTGGAGTCGAGCAAAAACAGTTTAGAGTTAGTTCTTAAAAACAAATTGGATCCTGAAAAGCCTATTTATATCAGTGGTAATTTCAATAAATGGAAGGCCGGAGATCCAGAGTACCAAATGCATTCCACTGGTGATGGAGCTTACCATTTTGCTTTCCCCAATTACGATCACCTACCCAATATGATTGAATATAAATATACTCGTGGTAGTTGGTCTACTGTAGAAATAGCTCCAAATGGGAAGGGAGTCCCCAATAGGGTGGTTGAAAAACACAAAGGGGTCTTGAATGATAGAGTAGATAACTGGATGGGGCGTGCCTTTCCATACAAAAACGATTTGCTACCCAAAATTGAGGTCATATCTGAGCAATTTGAAATGCCTCAGCTTATTAGAACGAGACGAATAGCTGCTCTTCTTCCACACGACTATTATGATAGTAATAAAAGGTATCCCGTGTTGTATTTACAAGATGGTCAAAACTTATTCGATGAATATGCTCCTTTCGGAAATTGGGCTGTCGATAAACAATTGGCCAAGTTAAGTGAGATCAATAAAGGAGATGTAATAGTCGTCGCAATTGATCATGCTGAGGAAAATAGGATTAAAGAGTTTAATCCTACCTCTCATACCCACTTAGGAAGTGGACAAGGAAAAAAATACACCCGTTTTCTAACCGACACTTTAAAGCCTTATATAGATTCTCACTTCAGAACCTTACCAGATCGTGCCAATACTGCGATAGGCGGTAGTTCCATGGGTGGACTGATCTCTATTTATGCTGGACTAATGTATCCCAATGTTTACTCTAAATTGATGGTTTTTTCACCTTCTTTATGGGTGGCCCCCAATATACATTTTCATTCCATGAACTTGCTTCGCGAATATGATATGAAGATTTATTTGTATGCCGGTGGATCTGAAAGTCTCAATATGGTACCCAATATCAACCGATTTAGAAGTGCCTTAGAAAATCAGGGCAGCAAAGTGAATGTCTCTTTTGAACTTAATATCGATCCTAACGGTACACACAATGAAGCAAGATGGGGAGAGGAATTTCCGGCAGCAGTGACCTGGCTGTTTGATTTTTAAATGCCAATTAGAATATTTTCAATGATCAGAATTGATTTTCTTCTTATGTAAGTTTAGGTGTTTAGGGTTTAGAGTTGTACACTTCAGCCTTTGGCGAAGTGAATGTATAACTCCCACTTCGCCAAAGGCTGAAGTGCGTATTCCTAAACAACTAAACTCCTAAACATCTAAACTCAAGAAATAAACCACTTTCGAATATTACTATTTACAAGAATATTCGCATTTTTGCGCTGTCTATAAAATTCTGATTATTAAGTAATTCACAATGGTGTTTTATTCATTTTTGAATTGCTTAAAAACCAAAAACGAAAAGCGCTGATTAGTATGAATATTCATTGGATTTCCAATACAGATGCAGCAAGTGAACAACTGATCATCCCGGTTTCTAAGCCCACAGACAATGATCTTTCCCTTTTGGCAGACATCTTAGCCTTGCCCAATTCTGAGCACCTTAAAGAATTAAAATTTAGCAAGGGAGTTTACTATAACTTTTATCCTAATAATCGGAAAGTAAC
>JBCBCD010000736.1:0-4109 GCA_038530915.1 Bacteroidota bacterium | reverse complement strand
CGACAACCTGGCCGCTGTTTTTCATGGCATTTCCAGGATAAATACCATACTGATTGACTTGGCCAGAGATATGTGGTCGTATATTTCAATGGAATATTTCAATCAAAAAGTAGTAGCTGGTGAAGTCGGATCTTCGGCCATGCCGCACAAAGTAAATCCTATTGATTTTGAAAATGCTGAAGGTAACCTGGGAATTGCCAACGCAATTTTAAATCACCTGGCCAATAAACTTCCTGTTTCTCGTCTTCAAAGAGACTTAACAGATAGCACCGTACTTCGTAATATTGGTGTACCCATAGCTCATTCTATCATAGCATTTCAAGCACTTTGCAAAGGTTTGTCTAAAGTAGAATTGAACGAAAATAAACTTAAGGAAGATTTATCTGATAACTGGGCGGTTGTATCTGAAGCCATTCAGACCATCCTGAGACGTGAAGGGCACAATAAACCATATGAAAAATTGAAAGAACTGACAAGAGGCAATCAGGAAATCTCTCCTGAAAGCATTAAAAAATTTATCAATACATTAGATGTAAACGAACAAGTTAAGTCAGAACTCCTATCCATTACACCACATAATTATGTGGGAGTCGCGTGATCATTGTTCATCGTTCATCTTTCATCTTTCATGCTGCTCTGGCAGGAACGGTCCTACTAACTTACATGAAAGATGAACCATGAATGATGAAAAGGTTATCCTTCCATTCTTACAATCTTAGGATAAAAGGCGCCTATTACATCTACTAGTGATTGTTGTGCTTTCATTACCTTATGAATGTCTTTATAGGCAATTGGTGCTTCGTCCAATCCACCTCCGATAAGGTCGACATTATGTTCTGAAAGCATTTTTTTCACTTGATGCTTTGTGATGCTATTCATAGCTTGGCGTCTTGACATCACTCTACCTGCACCATGTGAAGCCGACTGCAAAGATACCTCACTTCCTTTTCCCCTAACTATGAAGCCGGGTGCTGTCATTGATCCGGGTATTACGCCCAGCTCACCTTTGCCCGCTGGTGTAGCACCTTTTCGATGTACGATTACTTGTCTGCCATCTGGTAAGACTTGTTTCCAAGCAAAATTGTGGTGGTTTTCCACCTTGGCGATGGGTTGTTCTCCTAATGCACTAGCTATGCGTCTGTGAATGTGATCATGACAGGCAGATGCATAATCTCCTGCCAGGTTCATGGCCAACCAATACTCCATACCTTCTTCGGAATCTAAATTTAGCCAAGCCAGATGCTTAGCTCTTTTAGGAAGTTTTGTCCTTTCCATCGCCAATTTGGTATAATAGTTGGCAATATTAGCCCCCAAGCCTCTTGAGCCTGAATGAGATAAAAGGGCCAAATAAGTACCCGGTTCCAATTTCAGGTCGTCGGTAAATTCATTAACTTTGACCAGGCCAAATTCTACAAAATGATTGCCTCCACCAGAAGAGCCTATTTGTTTTACTGCTTTTTGCTTCAATTCTTTTACCTTAGGAATCTCCTTAAACTCAGACCTTTCAAACAAAGGATCATCCATTGGCTGCTGGAAAGCGGTATGCCCAAAACGAGTATTTTTCTGTAAAAGAGTCTTTAGTTTTGACCTTTCACGTTCAAGAAAAGATTCTTTGAGATCATAGACGGTTAGACACATGCGACATCCGATATCCACTCCGACACCATAAGGAATGATGGCATTTTCGGTAGCCAGCACACCTCCTATTGGTAAACCATAACCATGATGCGCATCAGGCATCAATGCTCCGGCAACACTAACCGGCAATTGCATAGCTGTATTCATCTGATCTAAAGCACCAGCTTCTATTTGATCACTTCCAAATAATTCATATTTGATTCCTTCATTGCGAAGTGCAACTTCCTGAGCTTCTTTTTTCTTATAGTTCAGCGCTTCAACAATTCGCCCTAATACTTCATCCTCTGCATACTTATCAGGTTCTTCCAAAAGTGCTCTTAATACTATGAATACTTCTTCCTTACTCGAACGCTTATAATGCTTATGCATCATATTAATGGCCATGCCTACAGCTGGTCCCTCTGGGAAACCCAACTTGATTAATTCTTTTCCTCTAATTTTTAATTTCCCCATGACTTATCTTTCATTGTTCATCATTCATTCTTCATCTTTCATTGTTCAAATACACGTAGGTAAACTGTAGCTGCTTGAGCAGTATGAACAATGAATGATGAGCAATGAACTATGTTAGGTATAGGTAAAAACAAGAAGAAAAGTTCAATATCCTTTTCTAAAAACTATAATTCAAGGAGTCCTTCAGGTAAGTTCATACGAAGGATTTGTTGAGAAGAATCTATTTCGACTACCAGTTCGTCGTGAAGAGGGATGAGCACTTCCCTATTTTGATATTGGATTTGTGCCAAAAAGTGTTGTGGCATTTCTATGATTTCTTCTATGGCTCCAACAGCTTGATCATCGTCATGAATCATATAACCAATAAGTTGTTCTAAGCTGTGCAAACTTAGCATTTCTCTTTCTTCATCAGGAACCAAATCAGAAGGTCTGAGGTACAATTGACAATTGGTGAGCTGAGTAGCTTGTTCTTTTGAGTCAACATCTTCTAACTTGACCAATATTCCTCCAGCTTCCAGAACATCTTCAATGAAGTAAGGTACTTTTTGGCCAGCAATTTCAACAAACACCACTTCAGTATTGACCAAATCTTCTAAATGATAATCTTTGATATACACACGTATTTCGCCTTCTAAACCATAAGCTTTTTTCAGATTACCAATATGTATAGTAGCTTCTTTCATCGAGTTATGCTAATAAATATCAATCAATCGTTTACTCAAAATAAACCCTTCTTCAGTTCTTTGATCCCATGGAAAGCTCTCACAGGCTGGCAAATTTCCATTACAACAAAATCTACATTGGGTATCTAAAATCAATAGTTCTTCAAATACCAGTCCTATCCCTTTTGCATAAAATGCATTGGCTTGCCTTAGTTCTAGTATACTTTCCAGATTTGCCATTTCTACTTCTATTACATCATTATAAATGATGTCTCCTACCTGAAAAGACGGATATCTTTCTTTAATAGAATAACTCCAACCCTTATAAACCTGTACACCAGTTTCTCCCACTCTAACTTCGGTAGAAGGATTAAAGAAAATATTGCCATCCCATTCCGTGCCTATTTCCGGAGGAAAAATCAAAGGGACAAATCTCAGATTAGAAAAGTCTCTAATGGCAGATAACTCATCAAGTTGAGCGGTAAAAATAGATTTTACCTGATAAGAAGCTCCTAATTCTGCTTCTGCATATTCTACCTTATAAATGAGCTTACCAGCATTATCGCGAAGAGTATCCAAAATGCGTTCTCTCACAAAAATGGAAACCGTATCGGCAATAATCCTATTTGATTGTTGGGTAAAAATGACAGAATCAAGCTCAAAAACTTTGGTTTGACCAACTTCTAATGGGTAAAAATCAAATTCAAAATTGAGATCTATGCGTTCATTTCGTTCCTCCTGACATGCTGTTAAGAAAAAAGACAAAACAATAAGAAAGGCAAATGAACGCATATTCATAATAGATTAGTTAAGATTTAAGCTAGAATGTATGATTCCACCACCTACAATATCATCCCCTTCAAAAAAGACAGCAGATTGTCCGGGAGCAACTCCACGAACATTGGCCAGAAATTCTACTTCTACCTTGTCTTTACCAGCATTGTTTAAGGTAGCCATAGTTCCTTTATCGTTGTATCGAATCATTGTCCTGGTTTCTATTCCATCAGGAATACGCTCGTATTTCATTGAATTGACTTGTCCTACCAGCATTCCATTTCTAACCAAATCATCAACAGAACCTAATACAACGGTATTGGTATCAGGTTTTATTTCAACTACATACATAGGTTCGCCAAAAGCCATTCCTAAGCCTTTACGTTGTCCGACTGTATAAAAAGGATAGCCTTTATGTGTTCCGATTTGTTCACCTTGTGCATTGACAAAAGCGCCACCAGCTACTTTTTCTGCTAAGCCATCAACTCTTCTTTTGAGAAAGCCTCGGTAATCGTTATCGGGAACAAAACAGATTTCATAGCTCTCTGCTTTTTTGGAAAGATCTGTATATCCCCAGTCATA
>JBCBCD010000735.1:0-4112 GCA_038530915.1 Bacteroidota bacterium | reverse complement strand
CGACCATTTTATCACTTACACTACTGATACAAAAAAAGGCTCTTCGGGTAGCATGGTAACCAATGATTTCTGGGAAGTAATTGCGTTGCATTCTCAAAGTATTCCTCAAACTAATAATTATGGTCAAATTATGTTGATCAATGGCCAAATTTGGAAATCTAAAGAGGAGGATGATAAGATCAGCTATATCGCAAACGGTGGTATTCTTATTAACTCCATTCTAAAAGATATTTACCAAAAAACCATTGCAAAAGGTAAATATGAAAGGCAAATGAAACAATGTTTAAAAGGTTATATTAATTACATTAACGAAATTAATTAGAGCAGTTCTTTCCAACACCCCGCGTATGCGGGGTGTTCATTTTGAAGTATTTCTTTATAAAACTCTATAACTTACCAACCATTCCCATTTAAATCTTTATAAATAGGCTTCCTATGATTTTTAGAAGTACCTTTTTTATTTTTAATAATATCATTTATCCATTTCTTAATCAATACAGGTTCTTCTCGAAAATCTCTAATTTCTGCATAGTTAGATCTGACATTATCATGCAAGCGAGGTGGAATAGTGGATTTACTATAACGTCCTTTTCCAAAGTCATCTCTTGTTGGTAAACAAATGCCTAAAATAGCAGACTTTGTTTTATTCTTGCTATTCAAACCACTATTTATTAACCAATCTAATTCAGCTGAACGCCATGTATCTTGGCCTAACAGGATAACTATAATATTGATATCAAAAAGACACTTTTCTCTTATTTTTTTACACTGTTTTATTACTGATTCTGTTCTAGAAATCGGCAAACATAATGGCGAATGAGCTACAATTGGTAAGTTATCAAGAAAAAACTTTGCATAATTTCCATCTTTAGGCTGAGAATATAAATAGATTTTTGGTTGAATCACTTTTTTCATATTAATGATCTATTTTTTTAAGTAATAAGGCAAAGACAGCTCACATGAAAACTTTATCATTTGTTGTTTCATGAAGTTCAATAGTTTGCCCTTGAAAAATACTGTCGTGGATAGATTTAGTAGATCGTTGATACAATTACCATACATGGTAATTGCTTGATCAATAGAGTAATTTGCAGAATTAACACCGTTATGTTTTAGCAGAAATTCAACCTCTATTCTTGGTTTTAATAGTAAAAAAAAAGAGCTACTCCAAAGACTCTTTATTTGAAGTAGCATAGCAAACGAACGCTTAGCTTTAGTACTAAAGCTAAGCGTTGATACCAAAAGAAATGGCAATAAACGATTTAAAATGATGTGTTTTTGATGGTTGACTTGCATGATTTTCACTTTAAAATCATTGTAGTGTTACTATTGATTTTCTCGGTCTTAATCTTATTCGAGCTTACTCATATTGTTCCTTAATTGTTCATGTATTGCCATCAGGTTACTCCTAAGTTTTTCTTGTTCTTCCAAGTTCATGTTGTCATCTTCAGTACCTTCCTTAAAGCCTCCACCACCACTTCCACCTCCAAGGATCCAATACGGTGGGCATGGCAAGCCATTGTAATAAGCCGGTTCTCCATCAGTGCCTCCTCCTCCAGCAGGCAGCTTTGCTGTGGCAACAGGACTACCTAGTCTATTTATTTTAGGGAATGGGCTTGCAATCAGAGTGAAAGCTAATTTTGCAGTTATTGGATTACGACCATCTCCTCCAGTGATCAAAAGGTGAGTTACCTCATCACTATTTAACAATCTTTCTAATTGTACCCCTGGGAAGTAAGCAAAGGCTAATTTTTCTGGTTGTTCCAGATTTGTGGTATCAGAACTTAAAAAAATATAATCTTTTACTCTTCCAGCAATGCGAAAGGGGGCGCTTTTACCATGGACTGCTAGTTTCTCAGTAATTGGCTGCACTGGGACTCTTGTTAACTGATCGGACGGATCAAAATATGCGATTGCAATATTGACATCTACCGTGTTGAAATCTTTCGCCACTATTGCAATACCATGTGCAGCTTCATTAACCCCCTTACTAGAGAGGTATTCAAAAATTATTTCTTTGGGAATGATGATACCACCATACTCTTGAGCGGACATAGATTTATATTTTAGGGTTAATTAATCAGAGTTTTTTTAGGCTTTCATGATACAACGCAGCTGCTTCTGTTCTACTTTTTACATGTAGTTTTGAATAGATTTTATACAGGTGTATTCTTATGGTGCCAGAAGAAATACCTAATTTCTCTGCTATGAGTTTATTAGGTAGTCCCTTAGCCACCAATTCCAAAATTTCAAACTGCCTATCTGTTAGATTATCCATTGGAGTTTTATCTTTTTTTTTAATAGGTTTATGAAAACTGTTTATTATCTTTTTTGCAATAGATTTACTCATTGGTGCACCACCATCTACGACTTCTCTTATTGCATTTACAATTTTGGAAACCTTAGTACTTTTTAAAATATATCCATTGGCCCCAATCTTCAAGGCTTGAAATAATGTCTCATCGGTATCAAATATGGTATACATCAATACAAGGACATTTGGAGATCGCCTTTTCACATGCATCATACATTCCAAACCTGTGAGTTTTTTAGGATTTTTAGAAAGTTCAATATCCATAATGATCACATCCGGCTTATTTAAAAGAAATCCTTTAATTGCATCTTCACCATTGGAATAAGTTTCCTTGCATTCCATATCTACCTGTGAATCAATAAATTTTTTTAAATTGTTTCTGACAACATCATTATCCTCAACAATTGAGACCTGGATCATAAGAGTTTAGTTTTTAAGGCATCATAAAGATATTTTGATACCATTTTTTTTACGTATGACAAATGTTATACTACACTATCAATTAACTTCAATTTTCAATTATTGGAACTGTAAAATGAATTGTCGTACCTATTTCTGACTTCACTTTAATCCTTCCATTAATTTTTTCTATTCTTTCTTTCATGTTAAAAAGACCGTTTCCGGGTTTAATGGTTTTAGAGTCATATCCTTTCCCATTATCCTTCAATAAGATCTTTATTTCTTTTCCATCGAAAGAAAAGTGGTATTCAATCGTATCGCATTCTGAATGATTAAGGCTATTATTAATCGCTTCTTTCACAACAAGTTGAATATTTCTACTCACTAAGTTTCTAATTTGTATATCTGGTAATACTTCAGGAACATTTATCTTTAAATTTATTTCACGATCTTCAGTAAGTTGATAAACTAAATATTTCAGTTTCTTGCTTAGCTCTTGCAAGGTATCACCTTCTATCTGCATATACCATATGATATTCTTCATAGAATCCAATAAATCTATAGAGGAATCATGTATGCGATCCATTCGTTCTTTTGCATCTTCTGTCAAGTTGTCTTGGAGTAAAGGTTCACTTAAAAACTTAATGGTAGCAAGCCCAGTTCCCATGTCATCATGTAGTTCACTAGCTATTCGATTTCTTTCCATGTCAATTACTTTCTGCTTCTCGAGAATGTTCTTTAGTTTCCTTCTATTATTCAATTGTAAAATAGTACCCACTACTAAAGCAGTTATAAAAATAAGTCCAACCCAAAACCACCATAAATCCGTTATTGCTGGCTTAATTTTAATAGCAATTCTCTTTTTCATTCCTGGTAAACCATTTGCATTTTGCCCATATACTTCTAATTCATATTCACCTGGAATCAGACCTAAAAACTGTATACTTTCTCCATCATTCACCTTGCCCATCCAACTTGAACCTTGTCCTATTAATCGGTAAAACAATCTTGCTTGTTTTGGCAAATAATAAGTGGGTATGGACCATTTGAAATCTAGTGAATTTTCTCTTTTCTTCAATACCAACTGCCTTTTATAATTTAGTGGTTGGGGGTCAAGTTTTTGGATGATATTGTTGACTCTAAATTCCTTAAGGTAAAGAGGAGGAGTAAAAGGATATGGCCTAATATTGTGGAAATCAAACATTAACAAACCATTACTTCCACCAAAAAAAATCATATTTTCATCATGAAATGCACAGCTAGGACTAAAACCTTCTATTTCTATTCCATCTCTGGTACTAAATTGTAAAAAGCTGTCTTGATTGGGATAATAACGCCATAATCCATTTTCTTCTGCTATCCAAAGTATCGTCATGGATTCTGATAATTCTATTTGGAT
>JBCBCD010000734.1:0-4114 GCA_038530915.1 Bacteroidota bacterium | reverse complement strand
TGCCTCAAATAATTTCTTAAACCCAAAGTCGGTAAGCGGATTTATATACCTATCATTTAAACCACTCATTATCAGCTATTTTACATAGTACTTACATTATAACAAGAAAACAAAAATAATCATTTTTGAGTTCGTTTTTACTCTGTAATTAATTCTATTAGCTTTTCTTTTAATCACAAAATCTCCTCCATAGCTACCTCCAGCTCATGATAACTATTTACCACTTTCTTAATCATTCCATCCGGATCAATTATAAAATGAGTAGGATAACCTCCAACCTTCATTTCATTGTGCATAAAGGGAGCCGGAACAGAAGCCGTGGCATAGTTAAATGGCTTTTTGGACAAAAATTCCAACAGTGCCTCTTCATCATCATATGCCAAACTAATGAATTCTATGTCAGAGCGATTTTTGTACTGATCTACCAACTTATTCAAGTCTGAGAATTCTCTGACACAAGAAGTACAAGCAATAAACCAGCATTTAAGTATTAAGTATTTCCCTTGCGTATTTTGATTGTTATAAACTTTTCCATCCAAAGCGGTGAACTCAAAATCTGGAAAGACTTGTCCTTCTCTTTGATATTGGGATCGAGCAATTAAAGCGGACCGCTGCATAGTTGTAACAATGTCTTCATTTGCCTTAGTAGACAAAGGACTTAATCGATAATAAGTAGACCCATTCTTTGATTTTAACTTAAAAGGAATGTACGCTCCGGTTCTTAATGATTGAAGAAAATCTGCTTTAGAAATCTCCACATAGGAAGTATCCAAGGGAATAAAGTTACTAGAAAGCATGATCTCACGGTTGTAGTAAGTCCACCAATCCATGAAGGATTGTTCCAATGAATCTACTTTCTGGTTGACCTGTTTGTAAGGTACAGTTGAGATGCTATTATTTTCAATTTGAGCACAAGAGAATAGCTGCGTAATAATGGCTAATAACAATATAAGTTTTATGGCTTTCATATTGACCTAGATGCACAAAAAATAAAAAATGGTGTTTGATTCAATTAATGGAATAAGAATTTATAAGGATTATGTTAATTCTCCCTATGGTTTCCTTCTTTTGGTTAGAAATTGCGTACTATAGCTACATGGTATTGTTTATGTAACTTAAGTAGTTAACGAAATTAACTCCTTACTTCATAGGAGTTAGAAAAACTTAGCAAATAAGTCTGATTGTTTAGTGTCTATAGAGTAATAAGTCAATTATTGCTTTTCTATAGGCAATCAAACTATTGATTTACAAATTATTAAACACATAATATACCATACACTATGAAGTCATTTTTTAAAATTTGTCTTTGTGCTATTATAGTATTCCTTTCTGTTTCCAAAGTACAAGCAGCCAAATTTACCGTTTCTTCACTGCAAGAATTTAGGAGTGCACACAATAGTGCCATGATGAACGATTCTATCATATGGGAGACTGGTACTTTCTCGAATATCCATATGGAAATTACCAAGAGTAACTTATACATAGGAGCTGAAGTCTTGGGAGGTACCATCTTTGACGGCGCTTCGAGAGTAACGATCAGGGGAGACTATACTACTTTAGAAGGAGTTCAATTCGTAGGTGGAAATATAGGTACAAGTGATGTGATCAATACTTACGGAAGTTATAATGATTTTACTCAAATCAATATACGTGCTTACACTTGTTACAAGTACTTGAGAATAAGAGAAGAATGCCAATATTGTACCGTTACTTATTGTAATTTTGAAAACAGACTGAATCTGGACGATCAAAACATACTCTCTATTTTGGTAGATGAAAACAATCCTGGCTATCACAAGATCCAATATTGCTCCTTCAAAAACTTCGATGGAATCGGCAATGACATGGGAATAGAACCAATTAGAATAGGCTTGAGTACACAAGCGGATCATGTGAGTAGATCCTTGGTTGAATATTGTTATTTCACCCAATGTGATGGTGATGGAGAACTAATTTCAAGTAAGGCCACTCAGAATGTATACAGATACAATACTTTTGAAAACAACAGCAAAGCAGAGTTGGTATTAAGGCATGGCTCAGAAGCTATTGTATATGGCAATTTCTTTTTGAATGGAAAAGGAGGCGTCAGAGTAAGAGAAGGACAAAATCATTATATCTATAACAATTATTTCTATGAATTAGATGATCGTCCGATTTATCTTCAAAATGCTTCTTCTGATCCGCTTGATAATATCAATATTACATTCAATACTATAGTAGATTGTTCTGAAGTAAGGTTAGGTGGATCAGGAAGCAATCGCCCTACCAATGTAACTTTTGCTAATAATATTTTTGCTGATCCTGATGATGATTTATTTGAAGATCCTACCGGGACAGAAAGCTGGATTGGTAATATTGCAAGTGGTAGTATTGGGATCAGTTTACCTTCTAATGGAATGACTGTTTCAGATCCACAATTAGTTAAAAATAATGCTGGCTACTTTGGACTTTCTGAAAATAGTCCTGCTATAAATGCTGCACAGCCCGGATTTGCCATTTTGCCTCAATTTGAAGGAATGGATACGATAGATGTTGATATTTTATTAGATCTAATGAAACAGCAACGTCCCGCGAATATTGAAGAAAAAGACCTTGGAAGTAGTGAGTACCCACAAGATATCTTAATACAACCTTTTGCTACGGAAGAAAATACAGGCCCTAGTTACAATACTTCTACAATTACCAATGTGGCAGAAAAAGGCATTTTAATTGAAAATTTCATTACCCTTTCACCTAATCCGGCTAATGAGCAAATCAGAATTAAAATAGAGAATGAACTATCTGCTCCTACCCAAATTGAACTGTTGGATATTACAGGAAAAAAAATAAGAACGATTTTCAATGATCGCACCAGCTTGTTTCCTCAAGTAATCAATCATTCCATTGAAGATTTGGTACCGGGAGTTTATATCATCAAGGCAAGTAGACAAGATAAAAGTACAGGTAGAAAAGGAATACAATCGATTAAGTTTTCAAAGCTATAGCTTTAGTCTTGTGTTGTATGTTTTGTGTTGTTTGAATGAACAATCTATCCCTAAATAAACATAAGTGTAATAATTAAAAGCTACTTAAGTACATTATAAGCTATAAATTTCATACTTCCTTGACCATTTAGCATGCTCTCCGGGTTGTATGTTGATGGCAAAAAACAATTCGGGGCTGATCACATGCTTCCAGCCCCACAAATTTATTTTACTGGTTTGAAAATCACCTGTTTCAGAAATTCTGATTTCACTTTTAATATTTTCCAAACTCCACTGTGCATTTACTTCGTCCCCACCCGAAAGGTTACTAAAAAAGAATTGCTCATTAGGCGTTCCATTAAATGTAAACTCATGCTGACTGACCTCTACATATTCTCCCGGATTGACAATAGAACCAAAGTGATCTGGCTTAACCTGGAAAGGGAACCTTAAAACATAATCCTTACACATTAAGGCTTGATCTATGCTTAGAAAATTATGGTTGTACTCATCGGTGACAATGGCTTTATCTCCAGTATTCTCCAGGCAATAATGTAACTCAAATCCATTATCTTTTAGCCTGATTTCTTTTTCTAATACATAGCAATAGCCATTATATTGTTGTGATTGACAGCGCACAATCATTCTATCTGCTTCAATCGTTACCTCAAAATCAGCCGGATTGACTTCATAAGCCTTTTGAAAATTATACTGCTCATCATCTTTTTTCAATAGTCCGATACCAATTTTGTGAAACCACTCTCCTATCTCAGCATCATCATATCCCAAGGCAGTATCCATACCAAATTCATTGCAATAACCTTTGCCACAAAGACTATTTTCAGGAGCATTTTCTATCTCAACACCTGCTACTTTTTTCCCTTTAAAGTCGACTGCCTTAATTTTTCCGGTCCAGTCGAAACGTGAGAGGTTGTAATTTTCGGAAGGGAAATCGATAAGGATTTCGACCTGATCATTTTTGAGAATGTGTGCCATAATGAGATGATTCTGTATGATGAAAGAAATCGTAATCACAAATTAGCATGATTTTTTGAGATTAACTTTCAATTCTGAGTACAGGACAAAAATGAAATCAACATGTATTTGCCGTCTCACGCCCTTACCCTAAAGGGAATTCCGCCCGCGTGATG
>JBCBCD010000733.1:0-4117 GCA_038530915.1 Bacteroidota bacterium | reverse complement strand
TGTGTATTTATTAATCACAATGTGAAATGAAAAAATTAGCTAAAAGAGAAGAAGAATTGATGCAGGTGCTTTGGAAGCTCGAAAAAGCATTTGTCAAAGAAATCATTGAAGAGTTTCCTGGCAAGAAGAAACCACACTATAATACGGTATCTACCATTATTAGGATTCTTGAAAATAAAGGCTTTGTTAGCCATGAAGCCTTTGGCAATTCTCATAGATACTATCCGGTCATCTCCAAAGAGGCGTATCAGTCTCAAGCACTTGGTGATGTTGTAAAAAACTATTTCGACAACTCCATTCCCAAATTGGTCGCTTATTTCGCTAAAGAAGAGCAGATCACACCTGACGAACTAGAAGAAATCATCCGACTCATAAAAAACAAGAAATCATGATTCCCTATATCCTACATGTAAGCTTACTCATCAGCTTAAGCTTTGTATTTTATAAGGCATTCCTGGAAAGCGAGACCTTTTTTAAATTCAACCGACTGTTATTAATTGTTTGTATAGGTCTTGCTTTCTACCTGCCCACTGTTATGGTGCCTCAACACTTGACATTAAGGCAAGATATAGTACAAGAAGTTGAACTCAGCTACTTCAATATTGAGAAAGCTTCAAAGGAGGTTGCTGTAGCACCACCGCATTTTGAAGCGAATACTACTCCACCTGTAATAGAGCACAGCATTCATAGAAATACGCCACAAATAGATAAGGCTAAAGCTTCAAGCTCTGTTTTTGCCTCATTAGATTGGCCGGCTATTCTTTGGTATGCCTACCTGATTGGCATTGCAGTATTCAGCTTGAATTTACTCATTCAGTTGATTGTGCTTTTGTATCAAATATTCACCAATCCCAGCATCAAAGATGGAAAATTCAGAATTGTAGAGCTAGAGGCTGATAAGGCCCCCTACTCTTTTATGAATTGCATTTTTATCAACCCAACAAAGTATGATTGGGAAACTTACAATCAAATTTTAGAACACGAAAAAATACACATCCAGCAATTTCATTCCATTGATATGATTATTGCTGAGATTATAGTAGTACTGCAATGGTTCAATCCATTGGCTTGGTACTATAGAAAGGCAGTAGAAAACAATTTAGAATACCTGACTGATCATGCCATGCTCAACAAGGGTACTGAAAAAGAACCGTATCAGATGAATCTATTGAAAGTATCGGTTCCTCATTACCCCATAGGAATGGCCATGAACTACAACCAATCATTTTTAAAAAAACGCATCAAAATGATGAATGCTAAGAAATCATCCGTACGAACCAGCTGGAAATATCTGGCACTTATTCCGCTTTTTGGCTTATCACTAGCTTGCTTCAATGCAGTACATGTAGCAGCAAAAGAACTAAGATTTAAGCCTGTAGACTTTGCACAACATGTACTTGAAGAAAGTACAACACAAGCTATTACAATAGAAGATGAAGTTGAGACAAAAGTAACTAGCGAAAGAGTTGCAGACAAAGCCATTCAAGAATCTAAAAAACCTTTAAGTTCTTCAACAATCACCTCTATATCAGGCACTTTACCTTTTGAAATGAAAGGTGTATGGCAAGCTGAAATAGATGGCAATATTGTCTGTGTAAGATTTGATAATTCTGATTTCTCCAAAAACATGTATTGGATTTCTTCAGAGTGTTTTGAAAAGTCTGAATTTAGCAGTCTACCTACTACAGAATCCAGTTTTACCTTGGAACGTGATGCTGGCATCGTTACTTTCAAAGGAGAATTTGATGGCAATGAGGGTTTGGGTAGGTATGTATTTGAATACAAAAAGTCTTTTGCTGATTTCCTAAAAAATCAAGGTATAGATGGTACTGTAAAAGATGAAACCATGTTTCACTTTTTCTTGGCTGATTTTGATCAGGCTTTTGTTCGTAACCTAAAACAAAAAGGGTACAGTAGGCTCAACATGAAGAACCTCAAGAAATTGGCCATTCATAAAGTCGATCAAGATTATATTGATGACATGGCAAGTATTGGTTTTGATGACTTATCTCTTGAAGAACTGGTAAAAGGTAAAATACACAATGTAGATCCAGCTTATGTAAAAGAAATCAATAGTGTTGGTTATGAAGGCATCAGCTTTAATGATTATGTCAAGTTTGCCATCCATAATGTTGATGCAGATTTTGTAAAATCATTAAAAGCAGCTGGATATGACAATGTCTCTGCGGATAAGATTCGCCAAGCTGCCATTCATAATGTATCGCCTGAATACATAGAAGAGTTAAGTGACATAGGCTTCAAAGCAAATGACTTGGATCAAGTTATTAAGTTTGCCATTCACAATGTAGATACAGAATTGGTACAATCACTTCAAGATGCTGGTTTTTCTAACCTGGATGCTGAAGATATTACCAGGGCAGCTATTCACAACGTGGATAAAGACTATGTGAAAGAGTTGGAGGGAGCTGGCTATAAGCTTACCGATATTGACGATGTTATTAAGTTTGCCATTCACAATGTAGATGCAGAATTGGTAGAATCACTGGCAGATGCAGGATTTCCAAATCTAAGTGCTAAAAATATTACCGACGCAGCCATTCACAATGTCACTCCTCGTTACATTAAAGAGATTGAAGATGCTGGTTATGAAATGCAGAGTATGGATGACTTGATCCATTTCAAGATTCACAATGTGAATGCTCGCTTCATTAAGTCGCTAAATGACGCAGGCTATGATAATATATCTGCTAAAGATATTCGTTCTGCAGCCATCCACGGATTGGATGCCGACTATATCAAGAGGCTGGAAGCGACAGGCATGGATTTACCAGACATCGATAAACTCATCCGTTTTGCTACGCACAATGTGAATCCGTCTTTTATTTCTGATATGGCTGACCTAGGCTACAAAGATTTGAGTGCAGATGAATTGATCAAAGCTCGCATTCATAACATAGATGCTAGCTTTGTCAAAGGCTTTAATGAGTTGGGGTATAAAGACATCCCTATGGATGATGTGATCAAATTAAAAATACACAATGTAACGCCGCAGTTTATCAAGACTGCCAATGCCAAAGGCTATAAAGATCTTAGCCTTGATGAGTATAAGAAATTAAAAATACATGGCTTGGTAAAAGATTAGAGTTTATGTTTTACAGCATCAAAAGCTGCACTTTTGATGCTGTAAAACCCAGTAATAAAGAACTTAGCAAACCAATGAGAGTTTTCGAGACTGTCTTTTAATTAAGGCAGTCTCTTTTTTATTCTTCAAAGAGTAATTGTAGCTCAACAAATGACGCAAACTGTAAGCCTTCACACTCGCTGACAGCAGAAAACTTTAAACAACTTCATTAAAAGCGAATCCATTAAAAACATATTTGAGCAAAGTATAGTATTTTGTAGTTTATTACTCTAACAACATGGCTGTAACCGATTTCTACATCTTGTCATTATTTTTCAATGTCAGCAACATCCTTAATCTTAATTCTTCTGAGCAGTATTGGTTTTTTAATAAGTGGTTTATTCAGTGCTTATCTTTTATTGATCAAGAATAACAAAAGTACTATTCATATGCTTTTGGGAGGCTTATTATTGGTTTTAAGCATCCGGGTTGGAAAATCAGTGTTTTATAATTTTACGGAACTCCACATCATTATAAAAAATATAGGCCTGGCAGCCAATCTAGCCATTGGACCTTTTCTTTTACTGTATGGAAAAGTATTGATTCATGCTTATGCGTTAAAAAGGAAGGATTTTTGGCATTTTCTACCTGCTGCCATTTATGTTGTTTTTAGTGGTTTGATTCCTAATCAGGCCGGTAATGATCTTTGGTTTGCTAGCTATTCATTGGTTATGTTTCAACAATTCTGTTATTTAATTCTTTCTGCTCGCTTAATTAAGAATTGGAAGCTTGCCTGGCACCATACACTCCAAAAGGGCTTTGTGATCTTATGGAGCGCCATTGGTCTCATATGGTTGACTTACCTACTGATTTTCCTTCAAATATTACCCACCTATATTTTTGGTGCCCTCGCCTACTCTATATTAGTGGTCGTTCTTGCTTATTTTGTAAGTAAAGAAGGATCCTCTCTTTTACAAAAAGAAAAATATGGCCCCAATCGTTTATCTGCCAAACAGTCACAGGCTGTGACTGTTT
>JBCBCD010000732.1:0-4121 GCA_038530915.1 Bacteroidota bacterium | reverse complement strand
GGGCAGCAATGCAGATGGCTTTACCTGGGTTTTACTTACCAACCAAGATGAATTAATCAATTCTGATGTTACGGCTGATGTTGATGCTTCCATCAACGATATCGTACAAATGGCTATTAATCAATTAAATGCCAACTTTGATCCGGCTAATACTTTCTATCAACGTCCTTTATCTCCTTCTTTTGAAGTAAATGCTTTACCGAAAGAAACATCTGCTACTATATCTTTTGAAGGTGGCGATGGTGAAAATAGAGTGATCATTATTAAAGAAGGTTCGCCTGTAAATGTATTTCCGGCAGATGGACAGCTTTATGATATTGATCAGGACCTAGGGGATGGAAATATTTTTGTTTTTGATGGAGATGGAACCTCTGCAGAAATAGAAAACCTAAACCCAAATACCACTTACCATTATGCTATTATTGAATACAACAATCGCACTTTTGGTGAAAATGAGATCAGACTTTATCAATTGGGTTGCCATCCGAATGGAAGCTTTACTACCCTATTGCTAGACAATGATTGTAAGTGTTTGGATCCGGCCGACAATTTCATTTGTGAAGATTTTGAATCTTTCTTCGCCTCAGAAGCAATTGGCCCACAATCGTCTTGTTGGACTACTTTCAATGGAGAGTTGGGTAATCCTACTGATGGTATTATTTCTGAAACTCAAGCATTTAATGGTACACAATCACTTCTAATTGATGCCGATGGACCTAAAGATGTTTTATTCAACCTTAATGATCGTCAGAGAGGTTCTTATACTTTAAGCTGGCAAATGTTTATTGCTGATGGTAACAAAGCTTTCTTTAATTTATTAGAAAGCCAGGCTGCTGATCAGGGTATTACATTTAGTGTGACCTTCGGAAACACCAACAATACTACTGGTAATGTCTCTTCTTCAAAAACTGATTTCAGCTTTCCTGTTGACCAATGGTTCAAAGTAGAACAAGCCATTGATTTAGACAACAACAGTATTTCACTGGAAGTAAATGGAATAAATGTAGTTGACAATATCGCTTATTCAGGTAGCCTGGGTGCAGTAAACTTCTTTGCTCAAGGAGATGATAGCGAATTCTTTATAGATGACTTACAAGTAGAGAGTATTGTTGCTGATGAAGATGATGGAGTGCCAAATTTAGCATGTGTAGATCCTGGTACACTGACAATCAACAACAATATCCTGTTGATTCAAGGATTACAAATCATCAACAATGGTGAAGGTCCTGCAGCAGGTAGTTCAGTTGGTGTATTTTTATCTGATAACACTACTTTTTCTATTACTGATATTTATTTGGGTGAAAACTTTGTTCCTGGTTTAGCACCAGAAGAAACAGTTACCATATCTATTGGTGTTGATTTAAGCCAACTTGATCTTACCCCAGGTACTTTCTTTGGTGGATTGATCATAGATTACAAAAATGTAGTAGATGAAATTTCTGAAGATGACAACAACGATTGCTTCTTCACTCAACCTACGATAACAATTGAAGCTCCTATCGTACAAGATCTTACCTTCCTTGATACGGGAAGCGTAGTAGTAGTAAATGATTCTCTTAAAGTGGATAGCTTAAGAGTTGGCAATATAGGTGGCTCGCCTTCTGATCCTACAAAAGTAGCGTTCTTCTTGTCTGAAAATGACCTAATCACAGTAGGTGATATAGAAATTGGAGAGGTTGATGTAGAAGCTTTGACTGAAGGTGATTCTACAGGGGTTGATTTTGAATTAGATTTCGCAGATTTAAACAATATCCCTGACGGTACTTACCAAATAGGAGCTCTTATTGATCCGGATGAAGAACAATCTGAAGGAGGTGAAGACAACAATAGTATTGTTTTTGCTCAAACAATTACCTTCCCTATTTTACAAGAGATCAACTTAAACTGTGTTGATCAGGGTATATTGAATATCAATGGTCTTGACTTAGAAATCAGTGACTTAATCATTGAAAATAATGGAGCTGGTGATGCAGGAGGGTTCTCTATTGGTATATACGCTTCACTTAATGATATTTTCTCTACTATTGACTTCCAGGTAGGTGAAATTGCATTGGAAGGCTTAGAAGGAGGTGAAAGTGATACATTGACATTAACGGTAACAATGGATACTACAGGTATTCCGGATGGTGAATACTTTATTGGTTACATTTTGGATAATTTGGATGAAGTAACAGAAACAGAAGAATCAAGTGATAACTCTTGTTTCTACAACGATCCAAAACTTACCTTGCCAGTTAATGGTGTACCTAATCTTACATGTAATAATAGCGGCACATTGGTTGTAGATGGCCAAATGGTAAGCTTACAAAATATTGAAGTAATCAATGACGGAACTGGTTCTGCTGGTACCAGTCATGTAGGTGTATATTTATCTACCAATACGACCATTTCTACCATAGATCTTTTTATTGGTGAAATTGCGGTCAAAGCTTTAGCTCCTAATGAGGTGGCTACTTTGAGCTTAATGGTTGACTTAGATACTTTGCCATTGCCTGCAGGAGAATATTTCCTTGGATATCTTCTAGATTACAAGAATGAAGTAACCGAATTTTTAGAGATAGACAATGACAATTGTTTCTTCCAGACACCAAAAGTAACCGTTGATCAGCCTGAGCCCAACTTAACTTGTGTTGACTTAGGTACTTTGACTGTAAATGCAAATGAGATTACTATTGATGATTTCCAAATGACCAATGATGGTTTGGGAGCAGCAGGTGGTTTCAGAGTAGGTGTTTACCTCTCAGATGATGATTCGATAGAAACGACTGATGATTTGATTGCTCAAATCTTCATAGAAGGACTACAACCTCAAAGTGTTGCAACCATAGACTTTGGCATTGATCCTGATGGAATCAACCTTCCAAACGGAACTTACAATCTCGGCTTCATAGTAGATAATCTTGATGATGTCGATGAAACTGACGAAAATGACAATAGCTGTCTCCAAACACAAACGACAATCACCTTACCAGTTGATGGTGAACCTAATTTGACTTGTGTTGATGGTGGTGCTTTGAGTATAGAAGATGATCTATTAGAAATTACAGATTACATCATTACCAATAACGGATCTGATGTTGCTGGTGCTAATCAATTAGGCATCTACTTCTCTACAAATACTACATTTACCAACTTTGACTTCTTGGTAAGTGCAGTTGATATACCTGCATTAGCTCCTGGTGAATCAGATACAATAGATGTAACCATTGACTTGGATACTTTAGACTTTGATTCCGGAGAGTTCTTTGTTGGTGCTATTATCGACTGGGATCAAGAAGTGTCTGAATCTGATGAAACAGATAATAACGATTGTTTCTTCACCACACCAAAAGTAAGTTTCCCATTAGATACAGAAGCCAACCTTACTTGTAAGGATGCAGGAAACCTTACAATTACTGGTCTTTACATAGCTATCAATAATCTGGAAGTAACCAATAATGGAAACGGAGCATCAACACCTACTCAAATCGGTGTATACTTGTCTACTGATCTGGACTTCCAAACGACTGATGAGTTGATTGGTACAATAGACTTGCCTGCACTTGCTGCTGGTGAAACAGCCTCATTCAATTTTGGCACTGACGTTAATAGCAATTCTATTCCTGATGGTTCTTACAATGTAGGATTCATCATCGATTACCAAAACCTGGTAAGCGAAACATTGGAAATAGATAACAGATGTGGATTCAGTGATCCAAAATTCAAGTTGCCACAAGATGGCAAGCCGGATTTGAAATGCTATACTTTAGGTACTTTAGATATTGAAGGATTTACACTCACTATAGATGATTTAGCCATCATAAATGATGGAGTGGGTACTGCTGGTGAAAGTCACCTGGGTATTTATTTATCTACTGATCCAACCATTACAAAAGCAGATCATCAGATTGATAAATTGGATATTCCAATGTTGCACCCTGGTCAAAAAGCACATTTTGACTGGTCTAAGGACCTCAGCTATTTGACGGAAAAATGTGGTGAATTTTATGTTGGAATTATTACTGATGTAGATGAAGAATTGAGCGAATCACATGAATACAACAATACTTGCTTCTATGGAAATAAGTTCCAGACCAATTGTGCTAAGCCAGATTATGAATGTTGGTCATTGGGTAATTTGT
>JBCBCD010000731.1:0-4124 GCA_038530915.1 Bacteroidota bacterium | reverse complement strand
GGTTCAAATAATAACGAATCAGAAATAAGGATAAGACTGATAGGCATCACTACTTGATATTTCGATTATAAGAAAGTCGTTGGGGCAAATTTGATCTTACGAATTCTAGCCTTAAAAATTGAACCAAATAAACACAGCCAAAACAACCGTACCCTAACTCAACTATTTTATTACTCAGGTTTTTCTTATATAGTGGGCGTCTTAAGCACTCGTTCCTCGTACTTATCCGTTTTAATAAGTGTTCTTTGAGACATTTAAATTAAAAAGCTGATTCTGTTAATCTAAATGTCTCAAAAAATCCATTATTTACTGGTGAATTGATAGGACGAGGAGGTTAAACTCCCAAAATATTGAGTTATGAATTCAATGAACAAAGATTTTTTGGACGAATTGTATGCTGATCACAAAGCAGGTCGTGAGATTCCATCCCCTTCTCAGATTTGCGGCTGGCTGAATGAATTAATGGGCATTCTCTTTCCAGAGTTTTCCAATAGGAAATATGCCTCCCACAGAGAGTTTACTTTGCACCTCAAAAGCAACCAACAAAAGTTGTTTGATATCTTGCTTACTTTGCAAGATCAACTCCCTCAATCAGCTGATGAGATTGAACAACAATACATCGATCAATTACCTATTATCAGAGAACAGCTTTTGAAAGATGCCAATGCCATACTCGCGGGAGATCCTGCCGCAGTAAGTAAAATGGAGGTCATTCGTACTTATCCCGGTTTTTTTGCGATCGCAGTATTCAGGTTGGCTCATGAGTTCTACCAATTGGGGGTACCACTCATTCCCAGAATTTTAACTGAACATGCTCATGGTAAAACAGGAATAGATATCCATCCTGGAGCAACTATAGGGGAAAACTTCTGCATCGATCATGGTACTGGTGTTGTAATTGGAGAAACCGTAAATATTGGAGACAATGTTAAGCTCTATCAAGGAGTAACTTTGGGTGCATTGAGTGTTAAAAAAGAAATGGCAAAGACAAAACGCCATCCAACAATTGAAGACCGAGTAATTATCTATTCAGGAGCTACTATTTTAGGTGGGGATACTATAATAGGTCATGATAGCATCATTGGAGGTAATGTATGGATTACCAAAAGCGTACAACCACATTGCAGGATTTATTATACAGGATATGTGACACAGAAGCATCAAGATGCGAAAGCCATGAAGTCATAGGTCATGGGTTATAGGTCATGGGTCATAGGTCATGGGTTATTGGGTTGGATAATAATTTAAAAATCAGATTTTTATGCACAGCATAGAGAACATCATAGGAAATACACCGCTTGTAGAATTAAAGAATATCATTCAAAAAGTAGGTGTTACCGTTTATGGTAAATTGGAGGGGCAAAATCCTGGAGGTAGTGTAAAGGACAGGGCAGCTTATGGCATGATAAAAGGAGCAATTGACAGAGGAGATTTGAAACCGGGCATAAGGTTGGTAGAAGCGACTAGTGGCAATACAGGCATAGCATTGGCGATGATAGCACGCCTTTTTAACATTGACATTACGTTGATCATGCCTGAAAGTGCGACTAAAGAACGTGTACAAACCATGCGAGCTTATGGTGCAGAAGTTGTCTTAACTCCAGCGGCTGGTACCATAGAATATTCCCGTGAGTATGCTGCCTCTCTCGTAGAAAAGGGAGGTTATTTGATGCTCAATCAGTTTGCCAATCCTGATAATTGGGGTATGCACTACAAAACTACTGGTCCGGAAATTTGGCGCGACACAAATGAGAAAATCACTCATTTTATATCATCCATGGGTACAACAGGCACCATTATGGGTACTTCCCGGTATTTAAAAGAACAGAGCGATGCCGTACAAATTGTAGGTGTACAACCTACAGATGGATCGCGTATTCCCGGTATTCGTCGTTGGTCTCCTGAGTTCTTACCTAAGATTTATGAACCTGAACGTGTAGATCAGATCATCGATGTATCACAAGATGAAGCCAAAAGTATGATGAAAAGATTGGCTACTGAGGAAGCTATTTTCGCAGGCATGAGTAGTGGCGGAGCAGTCACAGCGGCTGCTAAACTGGCTGAAACAATAGACGAAGGTGTCTTGGTTTGTATTATTTGTGATCGTGGGGATCGTTATCTTTCGACAGGGATATTTGAATGATTTCATTGTTCATCATTCATGTTGTTTTATTATCCTCTAGAACTTGTTTGAGCTTTATGAAAAATGAACGATGAGTGACATGCCAGTACATTCTTGGTGATTCAATTAGACATAAAAACTTATAAATGGAATAGGTTATCTTCTAATTGGCCTCCTGGTGCATACTTATTTTTGAACCTCAAATCTTTCTTATATGGGAAGACATCAACTAGTTCACCAGAACGTAATTGTTTTTGTCTATCTATCCAGAACTTTACATCTAACAGGTCTGCATGATACTTCAGGAAAAAATTACGAGATGTCCTTTTGCCAATAAGAAACTTTAAAAACTCTTCTGGAAAAACATCATTGGGTCCTACCGAATACCAAGGCTCACTTGACATTTCATCGTCAAAATCTCTAGGTTCTGGAATCCGTCTAAATTTATAATCTGTTAAAAAACCAATTTCGTCATAATCGTAGAAAACGACTCTTCGCAAGCGGGTTACACCAAAATTCTTCAGCAGCATATCTCCGGGAAAGATATTTACAGCAGCCATCTGCTTAATGGCACGACCATATTCATTGATGGCATCTTCAGCTTCTTTCTCATTGGCAGTTTTGAGGTATTCATTTAATGGTACCATTTTTTTCTCCACATACATATGCATGATCTGTATAGTCCCATTTTCTATTTTGATTTTGGAAGGCGCATCATCTTTTAATTCTTGCAGTAATTCATCAGAAAAGCGATCAATATCAAAAATCATCCCCTGAAAGAAGTGGCTATCGGCCATACGTCCTACCCTATCGTGTTGCGAAACCAACTCGTACTTTTCTACCACCTCTCTTTGAGTGACTTTTTTGGGTGGTTTAAATTTATCTCGTATCACTTTAAAAACCATCCCATAAGTTGGAAGGGTAAATACAATCATTACCATTCCTTTTATTCCTGGAGCAAAATCGAACTTCTCCGTTGATTGTCTCAGATGCCTTAAAATGTCTCTATACAAAACCGTTTTACCATGCTTGATAAACCCAATTGAGTTGTATAACTCACTTAGGCTTTTAGTAGGTAATATTGACCCCAAAAAGTCAACCTTCTCGCTAGCGATATCTGTATCCACTAAAAAATAAGATCGGTTGTAAGAAAAGATGGAACTCACATCATTGTAAGCCAACAAGGTAGTATCTGCATACAATCCATTTTTTCCATGCAAAATTGGAATGACGAAAGGATGAAAACGGTCCTGAAGAAAGATACGTCCAACAATATAAGCTCCCTTATTTCTATAAAATACAGATTTTAATACTTCCAGACGTGTATTGCGGTAATTGGTATTTTCAGTAAATAGATTTTCTTTTAATGCATTTACTATATACGTAATGTCTCTTTCTGTGTCTTCATAAGGAATATCAAACTGATACCAGATAAAAATTTGCCGAATGAAATGATCCAGAGGTGGAGAAAGAAAAAAGGTATGATAAGTCGGAATCATAGATCTAAATTCTCTGTAACTACCTGTTCCATGAACAAACATTAGTTGTTCATCAACACTAACTTTCCCCCTAAAGGTATGCCTGAAAATGGAGTTATAATAAGTCTCAGCAATATTGCGAGTATTGAAATTGGTTATTTCAGAAAAGTAATAATCTTTGATCTCACGCCATATCTCTTGGTTAGATACATTATCTCCCAAAAACTCAATAACTCGTTGTGTTGTCTTTCCTACGGAATTTCTATAAATTTGTGTTCTTAGGTTGGAATCATCCTGAATGCCTTCCCAGTCTTTGAGTTCAAACCTAATTTTTGCCCGCTTAGTTATCTGTTTAAAGTTGTGGTAATACTGAAGGTAGGATTGTACAATAATGTAAGCAGCATCATAAGGAATGAGTTTTTCAAACATATCAACCTCTTTTTCCCATCAATTTAAGTAAAATTTCATCTTTCATCTTTCATCTTTCATCTTTCATCTTTCATCTTTCATCTTTCATCTTTCAT
>JBCBCD010000730.1:0-4128 GCA_038530915.1 Bacteroidota bacterium | reverse complement strand
ACCATAGTTGTTGGGGATCGCAATCCTGCCAATGTCATTGGCGTAGTACTTCCTCTTGTTGATCACTATTTTTTTTCAACCATTTTAAAAGGCATCATGTCTCAAGCTCAACAAAATGATTATGCCGTAATTGTGGGTGAGACACAACACAATGTTCATAAAGAAAAAATTGTCTTAGATAAATTTATTAACCATGGAATTCGTGGCCTTTTACTCATTCCTTGTGTTGAAAGTGACTTCCAGCAAAATCTTTTGCCTCTCATTCATAGAAGAATTCCTACAGTTGTTGTAGATAGGATGTATGATAATTATGTAGGGAACTATGTACTCATTGATGATTTTAAGGGTGCTTGTATAGCTGTCAATCATTTGATTGAGCAAGGATATCGAAGAATTGCTCACATTGGCAGTTTGGATAATCGAGCTGTTGGTTCTGAAAGAAGAAGGGGGTATCTGACCACTCTTAAAGAGGCCAACCTTCCACGACTCAACGAATATATGGTAAGAGTCAACCTGACGGATACTCGCATCAGTATAACCAATGGATATGAGGCCGCCCGTAGGCTTTTTGCTTTAAATAATCCACCGGATGCCATTTTTTCAGTCACTGATGATGCTGCATTAGGTATCTATAAATATGCTCGAGAACACAATATCAACATCCCAAATGACCTGGGAGTAGTAGGCTTTAGTAATTCTATTGTTTCTCAACTATTAAGCCCTCAACTAAGCACCATTCAGCAAGATGGCTTTGTTATGGGTGAACTGGCATTTAAATACTATCAAAATGCCCTCCAATCTAATGGACAAATTTTCCAGAGAACTTTTGAGCCTAATTTGATTGTGAGGGGGTCGAGTAGGAAGATTTGATAAAGTTATCCATACCATTAGATTGATGCCTCATTTTTGTTGGAACTCTTAATGTGTTTCAGGCTGATGGTTCCCATACAACATTCCCCACAATAGTATTCATCATCCATACAATCCTACAAATCCCATCGTCACAACTCTCCTAATTTTGCCTTAAAAAGAAAAATATGAGAAAGGTCAAATGGACAGGAGTTTACCCCGCTGTAACGACAAAGTTTACAGAAGATGGTGATTTAGACTTACTATCCTTCTTGCAAAACATTGATTATCAAACAAAAGCAGGAATAGATGGGGTAATCATCGGCGGATCGCTAGGAGAAAGCAGCACCATCACTCATGAAGAACGCCTTCAATTGGCAGAAGCCACCTTAAAGCGTTTTGGCAGCGATATAGATGTCATTCTTAATATAGCAGAAGGTTCCACTCGTTCTGCTGTGGCTTTGGCTCAAAAGGCAGAAGCGTTAGGAGTACATGGACTCATGTTGCTCCCTCCAATGATGTACAAACCCACAGAACAGGAAGTGGCCAACTTCATTAAAGATGTAGCCACTAGCACATCTTTACCCATTTTACTTTACAACAATCCGGTTGACTATAAAATTGAAATCACCTTCGATATTTTTGATCAACTGCTTCAATTGGAAAACATACAAGCTGTCAAAGAAAGTACACGAGACATTTCTAATGTAACACGAATGAGAAACCGATATGGCGAGCGTTTCAAAATTCTTTGTGGTGTCGATACATTGGCCATGGAAGAGCTGTTGATGGGGGCTGACGGCTGGGTAGCAGGACTGGTAGACGCTTTCCCAAAGGAAACCGTTGCCATTTATCGCTTGATTAAAGAGGGAAGGATTGAAGAGGCACGTACTATTTATCGTTGGTTCCTCCCAATACTGGAACTAGACATCAGTCCTCAGTTGGTTCAGAATATTAAGTTAGCAGAGGTCATGACGGGCATTGGTACGGAATATGTACGAGCTCCACGTCATATTTTGGTTGGCAAAGAGCGAGAACGTGTTATAAATATCCTTGAAAAAGGCCTGGCAACTCGTCCAAGCTTACCGGATTATTTAAGTATAAAAATTCAATTATGATCACCAATAATCTGATTGCAGGCCTGAGTAGTGGAAAAGGAAATGAAGTACTCAAAACCATCAATCCTGACACAAGAATGGAGTTAGAAGCATCCTTTAAGGTTGCCATAGCTGATGAAGTAAATGAAGCTGTTGAAAGTGCTTCTCAAGCGTATCTCGCTTTCAAAAAAGTGAGTGGCCCACAAAAAGCAACCCTCTTAAGAAATATAGCAGAAGAGATAGAAAAGCTGGGTGATGTCCTGGTAGAAAGAGCAATGACGGAAACGGGCTTACCAGAAGGTAGAATCAAAGGAGAAAGAGGCAGGACCTGCAATCAACTTAGGCTTTTTGCTGACTTAGTAGAAGAAGGTAGTTGGGTGAATGCAACGATAGACAAAGCTTTACCCAATCGTCAACCAAATCCTCGGGTAGATATTAGAAAAATTTCCGTAGCGATAGGACCAGTGGCCGTTTTTACAGCTAGCAATTTTCCACTAGCTTTTTCCACAGCTGGTGGAGATACTGCCTCTGCCTTAGCAGCTGGCTGCCCGGTAGTTGTAAAAGCTCACCCTTCACACTTAGGCACTAATGCACTGGTAGCGGAAGCCATTTCAAAAGCTGTAGATAAATCTAATTTACCTAAAGGGATCTTCTCTGCTCTAAATGGGGGGATTGAGACCGGTCAGCAGTTGGTACAACACCCACTCATAAAGGCAGTCGGATTTACTGGCTCTTTGAAAGGTGGAAAAGCTCTTTTTGACTTGGCTAATAGCAGATCTGAACCCATACCTGTGTATGCAGAAATGGGTAGCAACAATCCCATTTTCATTTTGCCGGATAAACTCAAAGCTGCTGCTACTGATTTGGCACAAAGCATAGCCAGCTCCGTCAATCTCGGTGCCGGCCAGTTTTGTACCAATCCCGGTATTTTGGTTTTGCAAAAAAGTGAAGCTAGTGAGACATTTTTAGCAGAACTAACAAAAGCTTTTGCTGTGCATAAACCTCAGACCATGCTCAATCAAAATATATATAAGGCTTATGAGCAAAACAAAAAAAGCTGTGTAAAAGCAGAGGGAGTTGACCTACTATATGAGGCTTCAACAAAGGCAGAAGAATGGCTTGGACAATCAGCCTTAGCAAGTGTTTCCGCAAATGATTTTTTAAATCATTCTAAGCTTCAAACTGAAGTCTTTGGTCCTTTCACTCTGGCAGTTATCTGCGAAGATGAAGAAGAATACTTACAAGTCGCTAAGCAACTTCATGGACAACTTACAGCTACCATCATGGGAACTATTGATGAGTTAAAAGAAGCTCGCACATTAATAGATATTTTGACGCAAAAGGCAGGACGGATCATTTTCAATGGAGTCCCAACTGGAGTAGAAGTAAGTCCAGCCATGCATCATGGTGGTCCCTATCCGGCAACGACCAGTCCTCTTTTCACTTCGGTAGGAACGGATGCTATTCAGCGCTTTGTGCGTCCTATATGCTATCAAAATGCTCCTTTGGAGATATTCCCGCCAGAATTGCAGCCATCAAACCCCTTACAAATTTGGCGTACTGTAAATGGAAAGATAACGAAGGAATGAGGAAGACTTTTTTTTGCATAGATGCACATACCTGTGGCAACCCGGTGCGCTTAGTAGCAGGTGGTGGTCCTTTGTTACAAGGGCAAAGTATGATGGAAAAGCGCTTGCATTTTCTAAAAGAATACGACTGGATCCGAAAGGGATTGATGTTTGAGCCAAGAGGGCATGATATGATGTCTGGTTCTATTTTATACCCACCTTCTGATCCTCAAAATGACATCGGCATTTTATTCATAGAGACCAGTGGTTGCTTACCCATGTGTGGGCACGGGACCATTGGCACCGTCACGATTATGCTGGAAGAAGGATTGGTGTATCCCAAAGTCCCAGGACAGTTGCGATTAGAAACACCTGCCGGATTGATCATGGTCAGCTATCAGCAAGAGGGCCATAAAATCAGATCTGTCCGACTAACCAATATTCCTTCTTTCCTTTATCGAGAAAAAATAAGTGTGCATTGCATTGATCTTGGGGAAATTAGCATTGACATTGCTTTTGGTGGAAATTTTTATGGTATTATAGATCATCAGAAAAACTTTAGAGGAATACAAGATTATACGGCTGATCAATTGATCCGTTGGAGTAGGATGATT
>JBCBCD010000729.1:0-4133 GCA_038530915.1 Bacteroidota bacterium | reverse complement strand
TCGAGTTTGATATTATTGAGAGTGAATTTCACTCCTACCACATAAGCCATATAAAATGTTTAATATTAGATGATAATAAAATAGTTTTATCACTGGATCCCTACGACGAAAATATAACAGCAATTGAAGAACGAGATAATTTTAAAATAGGCTTTAAGAGATTTAAACTAAAGAGTCTGATCAACATCATGTAGCAACAGGTAGTGAACTGCTTTTATAAGAGCCCGCAAAATTAAAATCTACAAATACATTTGCCATTCCTACATTAAGCCTTACTAAATCTACATCACCTGATAACTTCTTTACAACTTGTCATAGCTTTGAGGTAAGTAATCGAAATAGTGTTGTAAAATGAATCAGGATACAAGGAACATGAAATATATTTGTAGTCTTTCCATTTGTTTGGTCTTTTTTGGAAGTACACTTTTTTCACAGGTTTTCATGGAAAAAGGGAATCTAAAAGTGGGTATAAAAGTCCTTTATGAGAATAGAATTATTCTGATTGATAGCCTTTGTAAAGGGTACCATCCTGAAACAAATATCCCCATTGATCTTATTCTTCCCGATGGTAGTTCTGTTGAATTAATCACAGACTCTATTAAGACAGAAGATTATGTCATCATGCTCAGGAATAGTGAACCGAAATATATTAATCGACCCATTCAAAAAAAGAATAGATACAGTATAAGTACGGGGGCAGGTTCTTCTAACAATTATTCATTTATAGATAAGCGCACCAATGATACACTCAAAATTAGCTGGACGGTAGATTATGGCCGACCAAAACTGCTCAATTTATATCCTGCCAATTATTTTGATAATTATATCGCACATACTTACAAAAGTGACTTTAAAGACTATATAGATACCATCTTGTATGATTGGTCTCAAATGAAATACATTCAACGGCTTAATGAACAAGGTTTACCAGTTTTTCCTTCTTTTCCTCATAATCATGAAGGTCTGTTTTTTGTCATTCATTTAAGTGAAAATGCAGTTGTGCAAATGAAAGGGCATCACGATACCTTTCATAAAGTCGATATGGATAATCCTTTAGATCTATTTCTATATGAAGAGTTAAGTCCCGGAACCTATGAGTTGATTGTACAACCTTTTGCAGATGCTCCTGAGTCTCTTTGGCTTAAATATCCTTTTGTGATTGAGAAGCCTTGGTGGCAAAAAAGAAGTGTTCAAAACATCATAGGCGTCAGCATCTTCACAATACTGATGACCTTGATAATAGCTTTCCTCCTAGTAAAGCAAAAAAGGCGAGAAAAAGAACTAGCATGGAAACAACAGCTTACGGATGCTGAACTAAAAGCCATACGTGCACAGCTTAACCCACATTTTTTATTCAATTCATTGAGTTCAATTCAGAATTTAGTGACTCAACAAAAGAATGAACAGGCCAATTTGTACATCACAAAGTTGTCCAGACTATTGAGACAAGTACTTTCGTCCTCGGAGAGGCAATTTCAGGAATTAGAAGAAGAACTCCGGTTGATTAAGTTGTATTTGGAGCTAGAACAATTGCGCTTTCCATTTTCCTGGCAAATAAATGTAGATGATTCAGTTGATTCAAATGTGCTCATTCCTGGATTGCTATTACAACCATATGTTGAAAATGCTGTAAAACATGGAGTAGCTGGAAATCCTGAGGGGGAAATTTTAATCCAGATTAATAAAGAAAGTAACCATCTCAATATTGAGATTCTGGATAATGGCCAGGGACTTGCTTCATCTAATAATCATTCAAAAGGATTGGATTTAGGTAAGAATAGGATACAAAAGTTAAATAATGCAGATACAGCATCAGCTTCCGTAGAGATAAGAAACAGAACAGATTCAAGTGGAGTCATTGTTAAAATCAACTTACCGATTTAGAGTATGTTTAAATTTCTAACTTTTGAAAACCAATATTTTATGAACCTAGTCTTACATTTACTCAGTTGTTTAGCTCACTAAACGCCTTCGTAAATCTTTTGCTAAAACCATAAGCTATTGATTTTTAATCCTCGATAAATTCTAAACATACTCTAAATGAAAACATATAAAGCATTAATTGTAGATGACGAAAAAGGGAACAGAACGCTTTTAAAGTCTTTGCTTTTAAAATATTGTACACAAATTAGTCAAATATTGTTTGCCCAGTCGGTGAGAGAGGCTGAGGACATTCTAAAAAAGAATCCGATAGATGTTGTTTTTCTTGACATAGAAATGCCAGGTGGAAATGGCTTCGATCTCTTAAATAAGTTCAATGAGATTGATTTCAAAATCATTTTTGTTACAGCTTATGAAGCATATGCTTTAAAAGCTATTAAATACAGTGCATTAGACTATTTATTAAAACCCATAGACAAGGATGAGTTAATAGAAGCTGTTAATAAGCTTGACAATTTGAAAGATCAGAACGCACAGCTTAATCTACTTACTTATAACTTGAGAGCAACTGAAGATCGTAGAATTGCCCTTGCAACAAAGGAAGAGGTACATTTTGTAAAAGTAAATGATATCATTCGTTTACAGGCAGAGGCAAATTATACTAGGGTATTCCTGAAGAACGAATCTCCACTATTGCTCTCTGGAAATATCGGACACTATGAAAAACTCCTGAACGACCAGCGATTTTACAGAAGCCATCAGTCACATTTAATCAATATGATTTATGTTAAAAAATTCGTGAAAAAGGAGGGGGGCTATTTTGTGATGTCGGATGATAGTCATGTACCTGTTTCACGGCTAAAAAAGGAAGAAGTCAAACGCCTGCTTATTAATCGAGATTCACAAGACTAAGTAGGCAAAGTAAGTGGTTGGACACAAATAAATAGTGTTTTTGATCGATCAGATTTTTGGAGCTGATCGAGGCAAATTCGCAAGGTGATTCACATCAGCTGAGCATTTAACGAAGAGCAGCCCAAAAAGATGACATCATAAAGTAATAGTTATTTTTGTCCAACCACTTATAGTATTAGAATAAACCTTGAATTTGGTTGAATGCAAGTAAACATTCAACTGAACGACTATTGTTTTCACCTTTAAAAAAACGTATCAATGAAGATCAAACTAGCTTTTGTCATTTCAATCATTGCATTTACAGCTTGTAACCAAAAAAATGCAGCTCTACAAACAACTCAGGAATCCAAAAAAAAGGCATTGCAGCTAGATACTCTTTTTAGTCAATTGTATGAAATGGCTGCTTTTAATGGAAATGTTTTAGTAGCTGAACAAGGCAAGATTATTTTTCAAAAAAGCTATGGATTAGCTAATGAGGAGTTAAAAGAAGCACTCAATAATGAAACAGTGTTTGAATTGGCATCGGTTTCAAAACAATTCACAGCCATGGGAATTGTTCAACTTTGTAAAAATGGTCAACTAGCTTATGATGACTTGATTACCAAATACATTCCCGAACTCAAAAACTACGAAAATATAACGATCCGACATCTATTAACCCATACCAGTGGGATACCGGATTACATAGATCTGGCCCAAGATAATTGGAACAAGACAAAAATTGCTACCAATGATGACATGATAGATCTAATAGAAAATCTCAATCCCAACATTAGGTTTACATCCAATGAGGAATGGGAATATAGCAATACAGGCTATTTGCTTTTGGCATCCATAATAGAAAGAGTAAGCGGATTGTCTTTTGAAGCCTATTTAGCGGCGAAGATATTTGGACCCTTACAAATGGAAAACACCTTCATTTATAGAAGAAGATTTGCCTTTAAGGAGGTAGATAATTATGCTATAGGGTACTTTTATTCAGATAGTTTGAAAAGAAAAATCACACCAGATGAATTAGCCCCCAATCGTTTCATTTATTTGGATGGTATAGTTGGAGACGGTATGGTAAATTCAAATGCTTTGGATTTATTAAAATGGGATCGGGCGCTATACAACAATAGCATTATAAATGATGAAGACAGAAAGGTAATTTTTTCTTCACATAAAGCGAATGATAATCTTGAAACAAATTACGGATTTGGTTGGATGATAGATAGCACAACAACATACGGAAAAATAGTTTATCATTCAGGTGGTTGGGCTGGATACATAGCATACATCGAAAGGCATTTGGATAATGATAAGACAGTAATTATCCTACAGAATAATGCTACTTCAAA
>JBCBCD010000728.1:0-4141 GCA_038530915.1 Bacteroidota bacterium | reverse complement strand
AAACAAAGTTTTATGGAACTATGGGAATTAGACTTTGAATGGCTCAAAGTACAACGCTCTTAAGCTTATAGGATACGCATCTACTACAAAACTTCCGGGCATGGCAATTAGTCCAAACTGCTTTTGTAAGCCATATAGGAACAATGCCAACCCAAAGCCCGCAAATATACCAATAATGCTGATCAGCAATCCTTCATTTAAAAAAATATTAACAATACTCTTATCTAAAGCACCCATGGATTTTAAGATGGCTATGTCTTTCTTTTTTTCCAATACAATCATCCAAAGGGCACCAATGATATTGAAAGCTACCAATATCATCATAAGGCCAACTATTGCAAAGCTTAGCCACTTTTCCATTTGCATTAGCTTCAGGAAAGCTTCTTGCTGTTGATATCGATCTTTGATTTCATAAGTCTCTCCCAGTTCTTTTTCCAGGCTTTTCATCACCCTTTTTGCATCTACTTCGGGCTTAAGTTTTAATTCTAAAGCACTGACTTCATCTCGATACCCCATCAACTCTCTTACAAAATCCAAAGAAGCAATAACGTACTTACTATCATAATCTTGCTGTACGGTAAAAGAGGCCCCCGGAAATAAATACCTCCGTCTAAATTTTTCATCAAATAAACTCACTTGCCTCCTTTTGGGCATATATACAGCGATAGGAGGAGCAATCATAGCCGGATCTACCGGAATAGCCACTTCCAGTTTAATACTCATACCAATCCCCAGTATTCCATAGCTGAGTTCTCCATCTTCTAAAACAAAATTACCTTCATAGAGCGAAGAATCTAAACTAGTAACCCCTTTATAGTATTGGTCTACTCCTTTTAATACTCCAAACTCTTTGTTTCCTTCACTTTCAAAAAATGCAACCTCTTCCAGCGTTTGCGATACCAACTCTACCCCTTCTATTGCTTCTACCTGAGCAATTAAACTACTATCCACTTTGAAAACCTTTCCTTCTGTAGCCGTAATTCTTACTTCAGGATCAAAATTACTGTACATGCTGGTGATTAAATCTTCAAAACCATTAAAAACAGACAGAACCAATACTAATGCAGCCGCACCAACTGATATGCCCAGTATGGCAATAGCTGTGATGATGTTAATGGCATTGGTTGACTTTTTTGCCAATAAATAACGCAGTGCTACTTTAAGTGACCACTTCATAATGTGAATGATTGAATATCTTTTAGGCGTACAAAGATAAGAACAGTTGTGGATTATATGTTTAGGAGTTTAACTTTTGAACAGCTCTTCTTTAGGTGAAGGATATCGTTCTCCCCCTAAACTCCCAAACTTAATTATTTATTCCATTTGAATTCAAACTAAACAGATCTTTATCTGTCGTTTTCTTTTCAACGATGGAACGATAGATCACATTATGAATGCGAGGGCGATAATCATTCTTACTCAACTTATAATTGTACATGGAAGGGTAAGTTCGATTGGATAGGAAAATATAGACCAGGTCATTTTCAGGATCTGCCCAAACACAAGTACCTGTAAAGCCCAGATGGCCAAATGTTTCGTGTGAAGCTTTATCAGCAACATTCTGAGATTTTCTAACATTTAACTCAGGCATATCAAATCCAATTCCTCGGCGAGTAGATCGGGAGTGTCTCTTTGTAAACTCTTCCACAGTAGCGTTGGTAAGATATCTTTTCCCACCGTAATAGCCTCCTTGCAAGAGCATCTGCATGAGCATGGCCAAACCTTCAGCATCGGAAAACAAACCTGCATGTCCACTCACTCCTCCTAACATAGCAGCACCCATATCATGGACATAGCCTTTCACCACTTGCTTGCGGAAATACCTATCATTTTCAGAGGGAACCACTTTATTCATAGGCAAAGTCTTCCAGGCATTAAAATTGGTAGTCGTTAAGCCCATCGGCTTGTAAAACTCATCCATTACATATTCATTCAAAGGCTTACCACTCGTACGTTCAACAACATCGGCCATTAAATAAAACCCTAAATCACTGTATCTATAATTGTTGTTGGATCTAAGATTTGAATTGATAATCTTGTATTTGATGCTGTCCACATAATCATTTCTTAAGAACAAACTATTGGTAACAGGCACTTCAAAGCCAGTTGTGGCTATTTTTCTATAAAACTTAGATAATGGCTTTCGACGATACCTTCTCCCTTTTGACATCGTTTGCTCGTAAAAAGGTATCCAGCTAATTAGACCTCCATGGTGAGCCATTACATCCTTTATAATCAATTGCTCTTTATTGGTTCCCGCCAACTCATCCAGAAATGCACCTAGTGGTACATCAATATCTAATTTCCCCTTATCCCGAAGTTTCATGACAGAAAGGGTTGTAGCTGCTATTTTAGTTACAGAAGCAACATCAAAGATGTCACCTTTTTCCATCTTCTTCCTTTTGGAATAAGTATGATACCCATATGCCTTGTGATGAACGATGTGCCCATCTTTTGCTACTAGTACCACACAACCTGGAGTTGCCCTGGAAGCAATGGCGGATCTAGCTATCGCATCTACTAGTTTTAATGTGTCAGGATTTAAACCCATTTGTTCAGGTCGAGCAAAGCCCAGCCTGAAAGAAGGCTTGGTGTTAACTCCTACATTGTAAGAACTCTTCAGGGACGAAGTTACCGGAAGTCTACCCTTTAAGCCAAATACACCAAACAAGCTTTGTGCCGCTAATTCCTGCGTCACTTCATTCTCTTCGTATGCTTCTAATAACCAATCAATTTCATCAAAATATTTTAGACTATACGGTGTTCCAAAAACAACCAGTACTACCTTTGTACGTTGATTCAATTTTGAAACGAAAGACTTCATTGACTCCGTAAGGCCATAATCAGACTTAGAAAAGTAACTCATATCGTGTAAGCCAACCACTACCAAATCTTTGGAAGCCAACTTTGCTATCAATTGATCTTGCTGAGCTGTACTTGCTTTTTTTGATAAAAGGTTGTGATCAAACTTGCCATAAGAACTCAATCTGTTTTGGAAAGTAGTTTGCTTTGATGCGCCAATACTTACTGAAGCCAACTTCATATTGTTTGGAGAAAGCAAAGGGATCATTTGATCCTTATTTCGTACCATTGTCATTGCTTCCTGATACAGCTTTCTGATCAGTGTAGTAGCATTTACATTGTTAAGGTCCTTCTGAATATTATCCTTCTTTAGGGTCTCAAAAGGCTTATTCAACCCCAATTGGTATTTTGCAAAAAGTATCTTTTTTACACTTTCTTCCAGTCTGCTCATTTCAATTTTCCCCTCATCCAGGTAGGCTTTGATGGTTTTAAGCGCAGCTGCCAGGTCTTCAGGTAATACCAGCATATCATTTCCTGCTAATAAGGCTTCAGCCTCTACTTCTCCACTTTCATAGTATTTAGCTACCCCCTTCATTTCCAGCGCGTCTGTAAAAATCAAGCCTTTAAAATTCAACTCATTTTTTAGAAGATCAGTTACAGTAGATTTTGAAAGTGTAGTTGGTCGATTTTCTCTGTTGTCAATGGTAGGTATATTCAAATGTGCTACCATCATAGAGCCTACACCATAAGAAGACAATACTTTAAAAGGATATAATTCAATACTATCCAATCTATTTTTATCGTGTAAAATGACTGGTAAATCCAGATGAGAATCAACGTCTGTATCACCATGCCCTGGAAAATGCTTGGCACAACCCAATAAATTATTGTCTTGCATGCCTTTCATGTACATGTAACTCTTTATCGTGACATTGTATCTGTCTTCTCCAAAAGAACGGTAATTGATAACCGGATTATCCGGGTTGTTATTTACATCTGCAACCGGAGCAAAATTAACATGCATACCCACACGTTTTAGCTGTCCGGCCACTTCTGTGCCCATATCATATAAAAGTCTGTTATTTTGGATGGCTCCAAGGGTGAGTTGCTTGGGGTAACTGACCACATTTTTGATCCTCATATTTAGCCCCCATTCTGCATCTATGGCCATTAAAATATTAATATCAGAGGCAGATTGATACCTATTTACTAAGTCGACATATTGGTTGGACGTGCCTTGAAAAAAACAAATTCCTCCCACTTTGTACTTGCGCACCTGAGCTTCCACCTGGCTTAAATGAGTAGCTCCCAAACTTGGTTGAGCACGAATCATAAAGAG
>JBCBCD010000727.1:2367-4141 GCA_038530915.1 Bacteroidota bacterium | reverse complement strand
ACTCAATCCAACTGCAATACCATTGCAGAATGGCAAACTTCTATATAATCTGATGATGATGATGGTACGGTAGTTGGATGGAATGTAGCAAATATGTTGGATGGCAACTTCATGATCAGGTTAAGAGCTGATTATGGGGATGAGGATGTATATTCTGAATCTATGACAGGTGTTATTGATAGAAAGATGCCACAATTGTATGGCCTTCCAGAGCCGGGTGATGGAGAATGGATAAAAGGCGATTTGATCTCCCTTTCAGTTGATGAACCGCTCAATTGTTTTGCCATACAATCCACTAATATCACCTTCAAAAGCTTAACTACTGGAGACAGTTATCCGGTGAATGTAGGTTGTAATGGCAATGAAATTATAATTGAACCACTTTGGAATGCTGATGATCATGTTGGGGAAGATATAGAGGTAACATTAGTTGACTTTGCGGATTTGAATTACAACATCAATACAGAACCTATCATTTGGGCATTCACTATAGGAGGTGAAACAGGCGCTACGAATCTTGATTTCGATAATGATGGTATTTTTGATGATGTAGATAACTGTAGACTAACGGTCAACTCTAATCAGCAAGATCTTGATGAAGATGGCATTGGGGATGCTTGTGATGAAGATATCGATGGTGATGATATCGTTAATTTATTAGACAATTGCCCTTATACTTATAACCCGGATCAATTAGATAGCGATAATGATGGCGAGGGTGATGTATGTGAAGCTGATGCAGATGGCGATGAAGATGGAGTTACTAATTCGTTGGACAACTGCCCTTACACTTATAATCCAGATCAGGAAGATGAAGATTTGGATGGTATAGGAGATGTATGTGATGAAGATTTAGATGGCGACGGTATAGTGAATAGAAACGACAATTGTCCGAATGTTCCCAATCCTATGCAATTGGATAGCAATAGCGATTTGGTAGGTGATGCCTGTGCTCAATTGGTCAATACAGATGAAATTGACTTGGGAGTAGAGTTAATAGATCTTTATCCTAATCCAGCTGCTTATCAAGTGCATCTTTCTCTCTCTGTTTTGGAAAAACAACATTGGAACCTGCATATGATGAATAGTAATGGCCAAGTGATCTTAGCACAAAACCTGGGCCTTTTAACTGAAGGTACTTATCTCAATAGAATTGATATTGGAAACCTTCCAAATGGAATGTATATCGTACAGTTGATTTCGAATAGAGGAGTAGTGAGTAGGAAGCTGATAGTAAACCAATAAAATAATTGATGCTGGTGAATCTGCAAGATTCGCCAGCATCAATTATTTTATTTTCGCCTTATCACCATCATAGTAATGTCATCTGTTTGTGGCATTTTGCCTTCAAAATCTTTGACTTCTTCTATAATAGAAGTGGTTATTTCCTTAGGATTTTCAAAAGCATGTATTTTTAGACTGGCTTCCAAACGTGGTTCTGCGAAGAAGTTTTTATCCTCATCAATTGCTTCTGTAATTCCATCTGTAAACAAAACCAGAGCAGCACTTCGCTCAAGAATTTTAGTCTTGCTTTTGTATTTGAAAGTGTCAATGATTCCTAATGGGATATTGTGGCCATCTACAAGGGTTTGAATACTTCCGTCTGGATTGATGATATAAGGCGGATTGTGACCGGCGCTGCTGTAAGTCATTTCTCCGGTATGGATATTGATGACGGCATAGAAAACCGTAACAAACATATTCGCCTCATTATCTCTACACAATAAGGGATTGATTTTATTTAAGCATTCAGCAGGAGCACTGATGCCTAAAC
>JBCBCD010000727.1:0-2357 GCA_038530915.1 Bacteroidota bacterium | reverse complement strand
GATTGCCATAAATAGAGCAGCAGGGATCCCTTTCCCGGAAACATCCGCGACTATACAAGCGACATGATCTTCATCAACTTTGAAAAAGTCATAAAAATCACCACCTACCTCTTTTGCAGGAATCATTTTAGCAAAAAGATCTATTTTTTTAGAGGTCAGGACTTCTTCATAATCACTAGGAATAATGGATTGCTGTATTTTGGTAGCAACGCTTAGTTCTTGTTCAAGATGGGTTAGTTTTAATCGTACTTGTTGAGCTTCTTTAAGGACCTGTACTTCTCTTAAAGCCTTTTCTATGGTAATTTCTAAATCCTGAAAATCAATGGGTTTAGTCACAAAGTCATATGCACCGAGGTTCATACCCGAACGGATGTTCTTCATGTCGCCATAAGCAGATACCAATACTACTTTAAGTTCTCTTTCCAGTTCTCCTAATTTGGATAGAAATGTTAGTCCATCCATTTTAGGCATATTAATATCTGACAAGATGATATCTACATCCTGGTGTTGATCCAGCTTTGATAAGCCCTCAACTCCATTTTCTGCGAAATGAAATTCATAATGCTTTGATTTGATCTTCTTTCTGAAACGCTGATTGATCAGCCTTTCCACCAAAGGTTCATCGTCTACGACTAATATTTTTATGGGTTCCATTATTACTATTACTTGAGTATGTATATCTATTAAAAATCACCCTATTGGCAACTGGATTTCAAATTCTGAAAATTCATTCAATTCACTTTCTACTTTGAGTTTGCCTTGATGACGTTGCACAATTATCTCAAAACTAATTGATAATCCCAAACCAGCATTTCCATCACCTGTTGGTTTGGTTGTAAAAAACGGATCGAATATTTTTTGCCTAATATCGTCAGGTATACCCGTCCCATTATCTCTAAGTGTAATTTCAACGTAATCTTCAATTTGATTGGTTGTAATGATCAAAGTGGGTTGGTAATCTTCTAGACCTTTGAGCTGTTTTTCTCGCATGGCATAACAAGCATTATTAACCAGATTGATAACTACTCTACTAATATCCTGTGGAATGGCTTGAATGATTGGCAGCGTATCATCATAAATGTACTGAATATCTACATTGAAATCCTCATTGTTGTTGAGAAAACCATGGTACGCTAGCTTGACACTATCATCTATCAATTGATTGACTTCTACATTTGTTGGGTCTCCAGACTTATCTCTGGCGTGCTCCATCATAGAATGTACAATGCGATCGGCTCTTTTGCCATTGTCTAATATATCCAACGCATTTTGCTTGATTTCTGTTACAAGTTCAGTAGCTAGTTCGTACTGATCTGAAGGTAAGATTTTTTGATTCTCTTGAATAACTTCTTCTAACTCAAGTACAATCTCAGTGGATCCTTCCGCAAAATTATTGACAAAGTTTAGTGGATTTTTTATTTCATGAGCTATTCCGGCTGTAATTTGCCCGAGTGTAGCCAATTTTTCACGTACCAAAAGCTGTCTTTGAGTTTCTAGTTTTTCTTGTGCCCGCAATCTTTTCAATTGGTTATAACGCACCAGAAGTAAAGTAACTACTACGAAGGCTATCAAACCTACACCTAATAGACTCAGTAGGAACTGCTGATTTTTTAGTTTAGTATCTTTTTCTAAAAGTGCTCTTTGTTGCTCACTCGCTATTAATTCTTTTTTATAAACTTCACTCTGTAAGACAGCTTTATCTTTTTCAGCAATAGCCAATTCTGCTTCACTAAGTATTTTGGCTTGACGAGTCTCTTTCAGTTCTTCGCTTAGTTCCTGGTTAACCTGATTAAATTCTTGTGCTTTAGCTTCTACTTGGGTAAGCACTTCAGTTTGAGATTGTACTTCATCATTGAGGGTAGATATCTCATTAGTCATTCTGGCCAATTCAATATCATCTTTAAGTTTATCGTATCGAATCTTGGCTTCTTCAAATTTTGAGTTTCTTTTTCCGGCCTGATAAATACTGGTAAGGATTTCTAAACCCCTCAATTGTAACTGTTGATTACCAATAGATGCTGCAGTGCTGATGCCTTCTTCCACTACACGTGCAGCTCTGAGTATTTTGCCTCTGTCGCGTTCAAGGATACTTAAAGCGTAAGCACTACTGATCAAACCTTGTTGATATCTTATCTCTTTACTCAAGTCAAAAGATTCCTGTGCATAAACCCTCGCTGCTTCTGCATCAGAGTAAAAAACTTTAGAGGTAATGGTATTTAAAAGATTCACCCTTGATTGACCTTGTACATCATTCAAGAGAAACTTCAGCGAATCCAATTCAGTTTTTTGCCCAGCCAAAGGGATAGCTAAGATAAGGGCAAACAGTAAATACAAAGTAGTCCTCATAATTATCATTT
>JBCBCD010000726.1:0-4151 GCA_038530915.1 Bacteroidota bacterium | reverse complement strand
TCAGATGAATCCACATTTCATTTACAATGCACTGAATGCTATTCAGGGATATATTACCGATGGAAAAGTAACCAATGCATCAACTTATTTGGCTCAATTTGCAGAACTCATGCGCTCCAGCCTTGAGTTTTCTGACAAAGAGAGTTTATTGCTGGAAGAAGAAATTGCTTTTTTGACGGACTATTTGGATATCAGTCAAAAATTGAGGTATAAAAATGCCTTTTCCTACGAAATCAATGTAGATGATGAATTAGAAGAAGACATTCTTTGCGTGCCTTCTATGATCGTTCAACCCTATGTGGAAAATGCGCTGGAACATGGCTTGAGAAGTATTAAAAATGGCCATGTTAGTGTTGACTTTGAATATGTAGATGAGCAATCTCTACTATGTGTGATCGAAGATAATGGCATTGGTAGAGATAAAGCTGCTCAATACAATAGAAGTAAGAAAAGAAATGACAAACATCGCCCAAGAGGAACCAAGATAACTGAAGATCGGCTCAAATTGTTGGACAACTCAAATAAACCACAATACCCGGTGAAAACCATTGACCTCTTTGATAAAAAGACCAATGTTCCTATTGGTACTAGGGTAGAAGTCATCATTCCTATCGTTGATATAAAGATAGATTAAAATCGAGAATAACGGCCTTTGTAATCGTTGTTCCAATATAACGTGTAGGGTGTAGAGGGCCTCTACACATTACATCAAAACATAATCTTCACTATACCATAATTTAAGTTTGGAAATTGAGCAAAATACCATAAGAAGACGCATGGCAATTATTTTTAAATTATTATAATTTTTTATATATTTGAATCAGTTTTCTTATAGTATGTTTGTTTTTTCCCTGCACCTCGGTGCCTGTGGTGCAGGCTTTTTTCCGCTTCATCAAAATTTAACACCTTTGCATGTAAGTTCCTGCCCTTAGGCTAAATGATCATAAACAGGAAGAATAAGCTTATTACATTGTAGAAGTTTTCTCATAGTATGTTTATTTTTCCCTACACCACGAGCATGTCGCTAAGGTGTAGGTTTTTTTTTGCCTGACTTTTACATATTTCTATAAAAAGGTGACTTTTTCCAATAAGAATTTGCCATTAACTAAGCGAAATTGTACAAATAGAGCTTTCTCGATCCCTCTTCCTAAAAGGTAATTCCAACTGGTAACATTCTAACTTATCTTTACGATGTAGTTTTCTCATAGTATGTGATGCTTCTACATCCGTAAGTCTCCCCCCCTGGTGTAGAAGCTTTTTTATTTAGCGACTATCTCAAAATTCCTGCTTAACGTATTTCCATCTTCATCAACTAATATGAGTTGATGTTCGCCTTCTTTTGGCCTTAATTCCATGGTATGAAAATGTTGGGTTTCTCCCAGGTAGAAATTATCCAGGTGCCAATAAATCTTTTTATCCGGTCTTATATGAGCAACCTTAAAAATGGTTTTACTTTCCTCTCCACCTAAGTCTTTTGGAATCATAATTTTAGTACCTACTGGAGGATATATGAGTTGAATGATATCTTCTGAGGTTTCATCTTCTTTACAATCTGGTGCATAAGGAGGAAGAATCTCATAGGAAGGGTTTTTTATTTGATAATAACTGGCTTCAATGGGTGGCAAAATGAAATAGGTCTTATTCAACATCTCATGGGGTAAAGCACAAGAACTATTTACTCTAAATGCACCATCTCGAGATAATTGAACCTTCCTATGAAAAAGGCAAGTTGGGAAATCTGGTGCAGAGAATGGAGCTAAAATCGTGTCTTTAGGACAAATAGGGCTGGCTTGATATCCGGTATTTTTACAAACGACAACTCTTTTGAGATCATTATATGGTGTAGCAAACCATTGCTCGGAAGGTAAATGATCAAATACTTCAAATAGCAATGGTGCAGCTGCTTTTACACCGACTAGGTTGGGGCGTCCTTCCCCATCAGCATTTCCTACCCATACTCCTACGGCATACCGCCCATTCAATCCAATTGCCCAAGCATCTCTAAATCCAAAGCTGGTACCTGTTTTCCATGAAATCTTTTGACTGGAAGCAAACTTCTCCCAGTTGCCTTCCGAGTCAGGCCTGGACAGTTTTTGCATAGCCCTGAATGTCAACCAAATAGCCCCGGGGCTCATTCTTACTTTTTCATGAGAAGTCTTTTCGGCTTGCTGTAAAGTATAGACAGGTGTTTTAAACTTGGTATTGTGACTTGTACTATTTGAAGAAAAGTTGGATAAATGTCTTCCCAAATTAGAGTACACATTTGTTAAATCTTCCAAAGTACCTTCCGCACCACCAAGAATTAGGGTCAAGCCATAATGATCAGGTGAAAAATTCAAAGTGGACATCCCCATTCGAGTCAATTCGTAATGAAATTTTTCTAGGCCATATTTTTGTAAAAGCTGTACAAAGGGAATGTTTAAAGATTTGGCCAATGCTTGGTCCGCAGGAATAGCACCTTCAAAACTTTGGTAGAAATTCTCGGGCTTATAACCATTAATGATGGTTGGAATATCGGATACCAACATTTGAGGCAAAATTTTGCCTTCATTTAGCATAGCGGAATACAAAAGTGGTTTTAGTATGCTTCCTGTACTTCTAGGAGCTTGAATGACATCCACTTCATTGTGATGATCTTCACCGGCTTTTTGTACATTTCCCAGGTAGACCAAAACTTCATTGGTTTTTATATCAAGGACAAAAACTGCACCATTGTGAATGCCGTTTTGCTTCCAAAATTCATATTGATAATTCAAGCTATTAGAAGCTAATAATTGGAGGTTTTGATCTATAGTTGTTTTGTATCTTTTACCAGCTCCTTTCTGTTTAAATTTTTCCAATAAATGTGGCGCGTGACGAGGAAGAGGATTGGGGGCTGCAGGAAGAGGTTCTAGTAAGGCTAGTTCTAATGTCTGAGCATCGATAATTCCCTTTGTATGTAGCCTTTTTAAAAGCCTGTCACGCTTTTGTTTCAGGAGGTTTTGATTTTTACCGGGGTGTATCAAACCTGGTGCATTAGGCAAGACAGCCAATACTGCCGATTCTCCCCAACTTAAGAGATAGGGAGACTTTTGAAAATAACGCCAACTGGCGGCTTCTAAACCGACTACATTGCCACCAAATGGAGCATGGGAGGAATAAAGTTGTAAAATTTCTTGTTTATTATACTTCCACTCTAGTCGGGTAGCTAGTATGATTTCTATCAGCTTTCTGGAAATATTCCTTGATCCTTTTGATCTTGAAAGCCTTATGGTTTGCATGCTAATGGTACTCGCACCACTTACTATTTCCCAAGAGCTAATATTTTGATACAATGCCCTGAATAAGCTCCTAATATCAACTCCAGGATGCTTGTAAAATCTTTTGTCTTCAAAAGTTATGATTGATCTTTCAAACCGAAATGGAACACTATCAATCAGTGGGAATCTCCATTGACCGTCTGATGCGATCTGTGCACTCAGCAAGTTTCCATTTCTATCTTCTATAACAGTAGCATATGGAGCCTGAAAAAGCTTTTGGGGGAGCGCAAAGAGGTACCAAACAAAAAAAACTACAATGACGACAAGTAGTACTTTATACCTTTTCTTCATATTCAAGCTGATTAGAAGGTGCATTGTGTGCGACTACTTTTTTTAGATTATAGCGATATTGCCTTGGAGTAACTCCCGCAATCTGTTTGAATTGTTTATTAAAGTGGGAAATATTATTGAAACCGGATTCAAAACAGATATTAGCAATTGTATTTTCTGGTTCACTCAATAACTTACAGGCATAATCAACCCTAAATTCATTGACAAACTGAGTAAATGTTTTTCCTGTCAACTTCTTGAAATACCTACAGAAAGCAGGTACAGTCATATTGATGAGCTCCGCCATTTCTTCTAATGCAATGTGATCTAAGAAATGATGTTCAACATGATTATATATCTTTTGAACTCTATCATAATCTTGTGAATTGACTTCAAAAGTAAGTTGACTGGCATTTAAAGAAGTATAATTTTTGGAGGTTCCTAATACGTTTAAGACTTCTAGTAAGGTCATCAATCTTTTAAATCCAAATTGAAGCTCCATTTCTTTGATCAATTTACCAACTTGTTCTTTGGTTTTACCGGAGAAAGATATGCCATGGGCTGCTCTTTCAAATAATTTTT
>JBCBCD010000725.1:0-4156 GCA_038530915.1 Bacteroidota bacterium | reverse complement strand
CCAGTTACAATTAGAAACCTATTATCGTAACTGGGTTAGTTCCGGAATCTGAATGATTATCTATTAGCTAAGATAAAATAACAATAGTGGAAAGTAATCGTGAAACTTTTCAGGTAAGAATTGTAATTTCAGTACAACTTATATTCTAATTGTTAATATCCAGAACAAAGTCACATAACCCAAAAAGGAGTTTATATTTATTGCGTTTTGCTTTGTTTTAGATTATTGTATAATCAATTGTTTTTGAGTAGGATATATAGGGGGAAACTATATAATGATTCATTTTGTAGATTTTTGTTTGTAGAATTTACTTTTTGTGAGCTTTTGTGGGTGAGAACATGAAATCTAGATTATGATTCATTAGTTTTAAATCTTAAAAGACTCTGGTATATCAACTAACTTTACCTTATGACCTATGACAACGACAGCCAAATTGTAAAATGCCTGGAAGCCTATCAGGAGCTTTTAGAAAAAAGAAAAGAATGGGGACCTATAGAAGCTTGGCGATATTCACAATTTCGAGATCTTGCAACAGACTTAACTGAAAAAACTGGAGTTTCAGTTAGTTATATGACACTAATGCGGATTTTTCAGCGTAAAGACTTTAAACGTTCTCCTCAATTAGCTACGCTAGATGCATTTGCCAAATACCTGGACTTTAAAGATTGGGAATCATTCTGTCAACTTAACAATACATTTTCTAATGTGCCTTCGACCATACAAGGACAAAAGAAGAAGACTTTCCGAAATTTGAGTTTATTGACGTTAATCCTTATATCGCTTGGGGTTTTATCAGTAGGTATTTGGGGGAGTATACTTATATCTAAAACCAGTAACAGGATTTTCAAAGAGCAGATACAACTAGAAAACCTAAGTGAAAATCCTCATGTTCCTGAAATGCTTGTCTTTAAATATAAGGTACCATCGGAAGGTTATACCTTTTATATTAAGCCTGCATCTATAGAAATGCAGATCGATCATAAAAAAAACAAGTTTAAAAAGAAAAACCCACCGAGGGAGCTGGATCCCAAAGATTCATTACTTACTATCAATGTTGATGGGTCCTTATATCCAGGGCCTTATGAAGCAATGATCGTAAAAGGTGACTCGATTATGAAGAGTTTCATAGTCAACTTTGAAACAAAAGACTGGATCAATATGATCAACATCAAACCACGCTTAAGAGCGAATGGAAAGTTTCGGCCGCTCTTTGCTAATTCAGAAATAAGTGAAAATGGGGTTCTGCATGTGCCTGAAAGGATTAGTCAAGATATTCAAAATAATTATTTAGAGACTATATACGAAGTCAATTATTTTTTAGCTAGAGACTTTGAAATAGATGCCAATGAGTTTGAATTTGAAACAAGAGTTAAAAGTATGTCTCCAAAGCAAGTTGTCAATTGTAAGTACTTGAGAGTCTCGTTACTTACTACAAATAAGATGATTGAAATTCCATTGGTTCAAAAAGGTTGTAAAAGTTTGCTTAGAATGTGGGTGAGTGATCAAATATTTTCTTACCTCAATAAAGATATGGATCAATATGAATCAGAGCAGTTGGACTGGGAAAAAATTAAGATAAAAACATCAAATAAAGTAGCAAGTATTTATAGGAATGATGAGCTGATTGATCAAATCCCCTACAATGAAAATCTTGGTGAACTTGGATGCATCAGATTCAAATTTGAGGGCAATGGTGTCATCGATTACGTTAAGTTGAAGGATGAAGCGGGAAATGAAAAATATGCAGAGGAGTTCAATTCCAATGTTATATTAGATGATAATGTCTTAACTGAGTAACCTATTTATGTCATTATTCTCTTCTTCTTTTTGTTCTGTAATTCAAAAGTGATATTATTAGAAGCAACAAAAAACATTAGAGAAAATGATCTACTACAAAACGAATGGCAATTGGTTTGGCGACTTGGGCAATTTGTCCAGAAGCTGGACCATGATCAAAATAATGCGAAGTGTACTGGCAATGGCCATTTACTCCTCTATAGTGTGTATTGTATTAGAGTTTATAGGTTGGTTTGAGTTTGTCCCAATCAATGTCAGTATCTTTTCATTATTAGGGGTTATCTTAAGTATTTTATTGGTCTTCAGAACCAATTCGGCTTACGATAGATGGTGGGAGGCTAGAAAACAATGGGGTGCACTCGTAAATAATACTCGAAACTTTGCTATTTATGTACAGGCCATGTTCCCAAAAGAAAATAATGATGTGCGTCATTTTTTTGCAAAAAATATTTCTAATGATTGGGTGGCTTCGATCGAGCATTTGAGAGATGGAACAAAGCTGGATAAGTTGATTTATCTATCAGATGAAGATAAAGCAGAGTATGAAACCAAAGGACATATCCCCAATCACATAGCACTTCAATTGTTCGATCGTTTGGCAGAGGCACACCGAAAAAATGAAATCAATGAAGGAGATTACATCAACATCAAAGCACAACATCAATCCTTATTAGATATTTTAGGTGCTTGTGAAAGAATCAAGAAAACTCCCATTCCTTTTTCTTATGCAGTCTATTTGAAGATCTTCATAGTAGCTTATGGTTTTATTCTTCCATTTGCAATGACAGAACAATTTCATTTATGGACAGTACCCATTGCAAGTTTTGTTTTCTTTGCCCTAATAGGAGTAGAGTTATTAGGAGAAGAAATTGAGGATCCTTTTGGTCTGGATTGCAATGACTTACCCACTGGCGATATTGCACACACTATTAAGAATAATGTGTTTGAAATCTTAGAAGATCGGTCTTCAAAAGGGAGAGAAAGGAAGTTGGAGTTGTATCAAAAGGTGTTTTAGTTTAGTGTATGAGTTTATAAGATGATAAGGTTTATAGTAACTTCTAACCGCATCATCTTATAAACTTATACACTATTCTCCGAGATATTTATAAACTGCTTTTTGCCATTTGGGCTCGGTTATTTTTTGCAATAAAATGCGATCAATGGCTTCTCTTAATGGGCTTTCATCTGTAAGGGCGATACCCATATTGTTTTTGATAAGCAACTGCTCAGATACAGCTAGTTTCTGATAAAATTGTGAGTTGTTTAGGTATTTAAGCACAGGTGCATTTGAAACGACACACTCAATTTCTCCTTCCAACATGGCTTCTACTGCTTCTTGAACGGAATTGTATCCTATATAGGCAATGCGTTCTCGTAATAAATACTCTTCACCTGAAGATTTTTTTGCAGCACCAACTTTGCTTCTTTTCAGATCATCTTCAGAATTGATATAGGCTTGCATTTTTGTGGTGGTCATTATAGCGCTGGCATTAGCTGTAAATAAGGAAAGAAGAATGATGCTGGCGAAGATCCAAATGATACCCAGAGCTTTCCCAATCTGACTATTGGGAACTTTATCCCCATAGCCTACTGTAGTCATGGTTACAGCTGACCACCATAAACCATCTGCCAATCCATTTATATTTCTATCGCTTTGTGCATGTTGATTGTGCTTTTTTTCCACCAACCAAACAATAGTACCTGATACCAATAAGACCAACAAAAGGCTTCCTATCAACTCTAATAAGCTGACCAATAAAGGTTTCCAATACATTTGGAAAGAGCTTTTTCTGGAATCAGCTGCGACCGCTACACCAGTACCTGAAGGATTGACGGCCTGAGTAAAATCCACCAAGCTTTCTCTTTTGGGCGTAATTGATATAGCACCCAATGCCACATCATATTGTCCATTTTGTAGCCCTTGAAGTAGGCCATCCATATCAGTAGTATGGTAATCATAGTTTATACCCAAATCTTTGGCTATTTCTTCCCAAATTTCTACCATAAGGCCACCGTGTGATCCATCAGAATATTCCATTCCAAAAGGAGGGGAGTCATAAACTGCCACTTGCAATCTTTTACCCAATGCTTGATTGATATATATCGAATCTTGTGCATGTAAAAAACAAGACAAAAGAAGTAGGGTAGAGAAGATCAGGTATATTCTCATAATTCTAAATTAATTGACTTAAACTAAACTATAAAAGAAATGTAAATTCAGTTTTAAGAACTTCCTGTTTTTAGGAAAAAGAATGAAAGTTAATCCTGAATTAATGTATAGCTATTTTAATAACCTCATCTTTGAAGTTAGAAAAAACAATAAGTATGAATATTTGTGGGTATGTTCTAAAAAAGAATA
>JBCBCD010000724.1:0-4159 GCA_038530915.1 Bacteroidota bacterium | reverse complement strand
AACCCATTTTATAATTTATGCCATTAGAGAAATCGTCTTTGTTGTCATCGGAATATTGATTGCAGTGTCCATCAACAATTGGAATGAAGCAAGAAAGCAGAATATTGAGCTCACTAATATTTTATTAAATGTAAAAGAGGATATTCAAAATGACATTGAGAAAATAGAGGAAGTACTTACCCATTATAATAACGAAGAACCGATGTTTGACAATGTAATCAATTCAAAATATACAGTACAGGATTATGAATCAAATCCGGCTTTGGGGTTCTTAATTTTAGGCTATCCTGAAATCTCATTCAATAAAAGAGGAGTAGAGATGCTGGAAGAGTTTAGCGGAAATATAAGTCCGGATAAAGAAGCACTCACAGAAGAAATAATTAAGTTTTACAATGAGCAATTGCATGAAATAAAAGTCGATGATGACCTGAGGTCAAAAGATTTTTTAGAAAACTTCAGCTATTGGAAAAACAATACCGATTGGTGGGCCGATTATGTACAGTTGAAAATAACTGAGGATTTTATTGACTATGCTCTAAATAGTAAAGATTATAAAAACAGAGTTGCCACAGCCAAATTTTACGCTTATACAATATACCTTCCGGAAATAATAAAATTTAAAGAAAAAGGCTTGGAAATAATAAGTCAGATTGAAGCGACAGAGCAATAAACGGTTTATCTAACTAAGCTTTCCTTTCACTCCCCTCATTCCAGTTGGGTAAAACATGTGGTAATCTCAAAAAACAGTACCTTTAAATTTGAATGGGAAGATATGCAAGAACCCATGATGATTGGCATTAGTCCATTTAAGTCTTTTGCTCAGGATATAGCCTATGAGCTTTTACATGAAAACATGACAGAAGACCATTCTATGAGTTATTGCCTCAAATGTTATCAGAATGGAACTACCTTTCATGATTGAGAGCCCAGTGAAGTTTTGCGTATCGATTTAACGGCCAACACTTGGATCGATACATTATCACAAACAAGAGCAGATCATTTTAGAAGACTTGGTGTAAAGATTGGGCCCGATAATATGGTTAGAGATTATGGAAAAACTGAGATCAAATATGGCGCGAAAAAAGAACTCTTTAAATACCTTCAATATGTATAAGGCAGAGATGTATGCAGAATATTTAGAATTTTGCCTCACCTTTGTAATGAATATTGTTAACAAAGAATACAACTCCTATTATTCATTTAGCTTGGAAAAATTCCAGGTAGTAACGAATGAGTTTCCTTTGGAGTCGGCCTATTATTACATAGCCAATAATCTACTTAAGGCAGAAGAAACAGAACAGTTTAAAAGAATCTTAGGCCCTTTTTTGGAGCTTTTTCCCAATGGGGAGTTGAACGAAAGAATTAAGACCAAGTTCAATGAAGTTAATTGAAAACATAAAGAAGATAGGAGAGGGAAAGTTTTATGATGAAGATGAAGAAATAATTGAAGTAAAACTTTTGCCCGGACTCAATGCTCAGCAGATTCTGGCATTGAAAAAGCAGATCCCTCAAGAAAACATGCCTACAGAGGTTTCAACCTTACTAGAACATACTGCAGGTTTGTCTTTCGAGTATTATTTCATGGATGAGATAAGTTTTACAGACTTTGGTCCGTTTGGATTCAATCAGTTGATTCCTTTTTGCTTAACACTCACAGGTGATGGGGCCGGTAACTTCTGGCTTATCGACATATCGAGTAATGGTGAGTGGGGAAGTGTGTATTTCGTTTGTCATGATCCGGCACTAATTGTTAAGCAAGCAGAGAATATTACAGAATTCATCCACCAGTTGCATAACGAACTCTTATCACCTTCATCTTCACTGATAAGTGAAATAAGTGATCAAAGCTTAATGGAAATTTACAAGAACACAACTTTATTGAAAAGTTTTGAAGATGTTATGAAATCAGGTGATTCGGACTTGCAATCCTTTGCTTCTCAATTCGATGAAGATTGGTTTTTTGGAGACTTAAGAAAGGCTAAAATAGGAGAAGGGTTTAGCTTAGTAGCCAATTATTCTGATACGATCAGACATGACGACGAATTGATATGGGCAATGAAGAAACCCAAAAGCATATTGTCTAAATTTAAAAACCTGTTTAAATAATCTTTCAAGTGGGATAATGTAGAAAGTTTTATACTTTCTACATTATCCCACTTATCAAACCTTTATCACAACGACTAATCCATAAACTTTCCGCCTAATCAATTATCTTTAGACATCTTCAACAATAAGGAACTTATGTTTTCTAAATTTTACGATTTCAAAAATTTCAAAGGAGATTTTACAGGTGGATTAGTGGCAGGTGTAGTGGCTTTACCCTTGGCTTTGGCTTTTGGGGTACAATCTGGTATGGGAGCAACAGCCGGCCTATATGGTGCAATTGCAGTAGGTATTTTTGCAGCCATGTTTGGGGGTACAGAGACTCAGGCAAGTGGTCCCACTGGTCCGATGACTGTAGTTTCCGCAGCTTTGGTTGCTGCAGCAATCGAAATGACGGGGAGCTTAGATAATGCCATGAGTATTATTCTGCTTACCTTTCTATTAGGTGGTCTTTTCCAGGTGATATTTGGCTTTTTGAATATTGCCAGTTATGTGAAGTATTTTCCCTATCCTGTTGTTTCAGGTTTTATGAGTGGTGTGGGTTTGATTATCATCATACTGCAGATATTTCCTTTTGCTGGTTTGGATTCTGCCAAGTCAACACTGGCAGTTGTCCAGGATTTACCTCGACTTTTTACAGAGGCAAATTTATCCGCTCTCTTATTAGGGGCAATTACCATAGCTGTCTATTTTATTTTTCCAAGAATAACAAAGGCAATACCCAGTGCTTTAGTTGCATTGATCGTAGCTACTTTGATTGCTTATTTTGCCCAAATGGATGTGCCTTTAATCGGAGAAATTCCATCAGGTTTACCTTCTTTTCAGTTGGGGGGTATTTTTGAAGTTGATCCAAGTGCTTTGAGTATCATCTTAGAATACGCAGTAGTTTTGGCTGTATTGGGAAGTATTGATTCTCTGTTAACATCAGTAATTGCTGATAATATGACTAAGACGAAGCACAATAGTAATAGAGAGCTTATTGGTCAAGGTATTGGTAATATGTTGGCTGCTGCTATTGGTGGGATTCCTGGTGCCGGAGCAACCAAAGGAACAGTTGTAAACATCAATGCTGGGGGAAAAACAAGAATGTCTGGTATACTGCATGGTGTTTTTCTACTGGCCGTATTATTAGGGCTTGGACAATTGGCTGCACATATACCTCTTTGTGTACTAGCAGGTTTGTTGATTCCAATTGGGTTTAAAATTGTTGATTTCAAAGGTTTAAAACATCTAACAAAAGTCCCACGTGCAGATGCTGTTGTGCTGATAATTGTTTTACTCATTACTACTTTTGGAAGTTTGATCCAGGCAGTAGGCATTGGAGTTACCTTGGCTTGTCTATTGTTTATGAAAAAATCTGGAGATATCGGTGAGCAAGGCATGGAAGTAGGAAAAATTGCGGATATAGACGGAGCTAAACCTTGGCAGGATGAAGAAGAATTCTATGAAGAATACAAAGACAAAGTAATTATCAAGCACTTATATGGTCCTCTGTTCTTTGGATTTACCTCTTTTTTCAAAGATCAGGTATCTTCCTTATCAGATAAAGTCAAGGCCGTTATCATAAGAATGGACAGGGTGCCTTATATAGACCAATCTGGCTTATATACACTTGAAGATGTAATCTTTGATCTGCGTGAACAAAATATCGAAGTCATCTTAGTAGGACTCAAAGAACAACCCACTGATATGCTAAAAGCAGTAGATGTTATTCCGAACCTCGTGCCTGAGGAAGACCTGTTTGAAGATATCGATGATAGTTTTGATTACTTGCGAGAGAAGTTAAAAAGTGCAGTCTAGATGATTTAAATTTTTTCTGTACTTCATGTTTCTGTAGTCGAAGTGAAATTCAATTTTTTTTGTTGAAAAAGAAAGTCTATAAATTGCCTAAGAAAATAATCTTATTCTTTCTGGTTCTATTCATAGGAATAATCTTCATTGTACAATTCCCAAGTCTTTTCATTGCAAAGAAAGTAGAATACAAGTCTTTTGTATTATTTACCAATGAAGGATTAGAACTAACTGAAGATGTAAAAAATATATTGGATAAAGTAGA
>JBCBCD010000723.1:0-4175 GCA_038530915.1 Bacteroidota bacterium | reverse complement strand
CAATAAACATTTTAATGTTGGCGGCAAGCCCATTGAAATGTATTTCAGTGATGAATGTATTTTATGGGTAGCCAGCCTCAATGGCTTATGGAAAATAAATCCCGAATCTAAAGAAGTGTTTCACCTAAATGAGAAAAATGGCTTGTCTGATAATCGCATCGTATGTATACAGAAGGCTCAAGATGGCAAGCTATGGCTGGGGATGATCAATGGAGGCATACAGGTTTATGATCCTATAAATGGAAATCTAAAGCTAATCGATCAAAAATCAGGACTTTCCAACAATACCGTAGTAGGCATATTAGAAGATGAAGATGGTGATAAATGGGTTTCTACCTTTTCCGGCATTACTGTTTTTTCTAATGAGGGAGAAATGTTATTTAAGTTGTTTGAAAAAGACGGACTTTCTCACAAAGAGTTCAATCGATTTTCATATCATGAATCATCCAATGGGAAATTTATTTTTGGTGCTGTTTCTGGGATCAATGTTTTAGAGCCGGAAAAAATAAAACAAACTGTACTTCAAAAGGACGACATACGATTGTATCTGACCGAGTTGGGATATTTTAATAAAAAAAAGAAGCAAGACATTATCCTAAGAGGAAACTTTGATGGAATAAAACAAATTACTTTACCGGCCACTCACCGTTATATAGATGTCAATTTTTCTTCTTCTGATTATCTAAACACAGGTAAAGGATCATTCTCTTATCAATTGGTTGGCAACAGTGGTTTAAAACAAGAAAGGCCTATCGAATCCGCTTGGATAAGCATTGGAAGCAATTCCTACCTTACCCTTAATGATCTCCCTGTAGGTTCTCATCATTTATACATAAGAGGGATTGACCATAAAGGACAACTGATTGATGAAATGATCAGCATTCCTATTAAGGTTAAAGCTTTTTTCTATAAAACCTGGTGGTTTTATCTACTTTGTGCATTGCCTTTTATCCTCGGGGTTTTCCTTTGGAATCGACAATTGGTAGCGGAGAAAAAACGCTTGGAGAGTGAAGTCCAGAGAAGGACACAGCAGATACGTCAAGATAAACAACTGATAGAGCAGCAGGCAGAAAAACTGCAAGAACTGGATGAGATGAAATCTCGGTTTTTCACCAATATATCTCACGAATTCCGAACGCCTTTATCGATCATTTCCAGTATGTCTAATCAAATTGAGGCGAATCCAGAGAAATGGTTGGAAAAAGGAAATGAACTCATCATGCGCAACAGTCAGCACTTGTTGTCTCTTATCAATCAAATCCTGGATTTACGGAAGTTGGAGTCAGGAGCTCTTAAGGTCAATTTAGTCCAAGGTGATATCATCTCTTATTTACAGTACATCGCTGATTCTTTTTTGTCAATGGCTCATTCAAGAGGGATAAGAATCCATTTTTTGACAAAGTTGAAAAGCCTGGACATGGACTATGAGCCAGATAAGATGTTGCAAATTTGCTCTAACTTGATATCCAATGCCATTAAATATAGTCCTGAAGGATCAGACATTTATTTACAGGTAAACCATCAAAAAAAAGAAGATAGTGAAAGTTTTGAAATAGAGATTAAAGATACCGGGCATGGGATTAGTCCAGAGGCTTTGCCATTTATTTTTGATCGTTTCTACCAGGTGGAAGACTTAGCCAACCAAAAGCCAATGGGTTCTGGCGTGGGCTTGGCTTTAACTAAGGAATTGGTACAACTATTGAACGGGACGATTGAAGTTGAAAGGGAATTGTATAAGGGCACAACGTTTACGCTTAATTTCCCAATTACCAGAGAAGCTACGCATCAAAACGTAGAGCTTCAGACACCACTTGATGAAACCGATCTGGCTACAAAGAGCACTATCCAGCAAACCATTTATACAACCATCAGTACGGATTCAAGTCTTGATGATGAAAGACCTACTCTTTTGATTGTAGAAGATAATGAAGATGTATTGCTGTATTTGACCACCTCCTTAGAAGTCCATTACCAATTGATGAGTGCCAGAAATGGCCAAAAAGGCATAGAACTTGCCCTGGATCAAGTGCCAGATATCATCATCAGTGATGTGATGATGCCTTTGAAAAATGGGTATGAACTTTGTGATACACTCAAAAATGATGAGCGCACCAGTCACATCCCCATCATTATGCTGACAGCCAAGGCAGATTTTGAATCCAGACTAAAAGGTTTACAAAAGCAAGCGGATGCCTATCTCACAAAACCATTCCAGGAAGAGGAACTACTGCTTGTTATGAACAACCAGTTAGAAGTTCGAAAAATACTCCAACAGAAATATGCTTCTGTAACTTTAGAGCAAAACAATGATTCCATTGTAGACAAAAAAACATTACCCAGCCTTGAAGATGCTTTCTTACAAAAACTACAAAAGCTCATCCTTGATAATATTGATCAACCTAAGTTAAATACTGATTTTATCTGCCAACAAATGGGTATGAGTAAAACGAATATCTTCAGGAAATTAAAAGCGCTCACTGGTTATTCCCTTTCACATTTTATCCGTCGCATACGACTCCAAAAAGCGAAAGAGCTGCTACAGGATCCGGATTTAAACATCAATGAAGTAGCCTATGCCGTTGGTTTTGCTGATCCCTATTATTTCAGTCGTGTTTTCTCAGAAACTTTCCAGCAATCTCCTACCGAATTCCGTAAAAGCTAGGTAAAGCAGAATTTATTCTGCGTTAAGAACTAAAAACCAACAACCAAAAACAATCAAATATATTTTATTGATAATTAATGTTTTATAAAAATTGTTGCAACAATACTCCATCTGCTGCAAGAATTCTCCATCCTTTTTTGCAAGAATTCTCCATCCTATTGGAACAATATTGAATCATCTCAACTTCCTTTTGCCTGCACATTTGTAACACAAACAGACACAAAAGATTCTACTAACCCAACACAATTCAAATGAAACATTACTTGATCTATTCAATTAGCGTTTTTACGCTTCTGAGCTTATTTTCTATTCCATCCGTACAAGCTCAGACTACTTTGAAAGCTGATTTAATTAAGTACACGGTCCCCTTTAAGGACAATGACCTGGTGCAAGAGTTTAAGTTGCCCTCGAACTTACAAGCAGGTAGAATTTACCTTGAAGCAACCGGTGCTGATGGTGGCCGCAAAAGAAATGGGAGCCTCAATTCAGCAAACGGAGGGCAAGGAGCCATTATGGGAGCCTGGTTTGAAATAGGTGATGACCCGGGTAAGATTCCACCGGGAGCAGAGATCTTATTCATTATAGGACAACGTGGAGGAAGCATTAACAATGCATGGGCCGAAGGAGCTGCCGGAGGTGGTGGTACAGGCATCTTATTTAAAAGATCAGATAATAAATGGCAATTACTGGTAGTCGCCGGAGGTGGAGCCGGAGGGTATGCAGATTGTTGTGCGGTAAGTAAAAATGGTGAGCCAGGGGTTACCTTTAGATGTTCTTTAGCTGCACATTTCAACAATAGAGATGAAGATTCTTACTGTAGACCTACCCTGCAAGACAATTATCTATCCATTGCCTGTTATGCGGGAGGAGGAGCTACCTTCGACGCAACTGACATGATTATTTATGGTCAGGATAATGTTGGTAATCCAACACAAAAAAACTGTGCAGGTGCGGGAACAGGTAAGAAAGGATGGCCCGGAGCAAATTCATCATTTGTTAGTTCCACAAAACCAACAGGTGGAACAGGAGGTGCCGGACAAGAAGGGACAAGTGCCAGAGGTGGTTTTGGATTTGGTGGTGGTGCAGGAAGTGTAGGCTTCGGTGATGGTAGAGGATGTGGAGGTGGATTTACGCCAGGGTACTCTCTGTATCACAATGGCGGTGGGAGCTTTATCACTGAGCACATAGATATCGATGGGGACTTAACTGAAATTAGAAGAGGCAGTACTAGTAGTCCTCAAAATGGGCAGGTGAAGTATCAAATTTATCCTTCAAGACCTGTAGCAGTTTGTAACGATCTTACTGCTTATTTGGAAGGCAATGGCAGCGTGACAGTTGATGCATCTAGTCTGGCTACAGGATCCTATGATCTCAATGGTTATTCGTTAAACTATAAAGTAAAGGAAAGAAACAGTTTTAACTGGCAACCTTCTGTAACTTTGAATTGCTCTAATAAAGGCACTCCTTTTAATGCTACAGTTCAGTTAATTAGTAGGACGAATGGTAGAAATGT
>JBCBCD010000722.1:0-4179 GCA_038530915.1 Bacteroidota bacterium | reverse complement strand
TTGATCAAGCAAAATCTTCTTACCAATTCTTTTCACCATGGAGGAAAAGAGTTACATGGAGTTATCCTACTAATTTGTTTAGCCTGCTAAACGAATTAGTAGGATTGAATCACAAGATCAAAGCATCACAAGATCACAGTATAAAAGTATTATTCTGCCTCCCTTGTATAAGTCCCATCAGCCATAACATTGTTTCCAAATCCACAGACCGCTGAATCACCTTCCAATGTTTCGATTACAGCCTGGTTGTTTGCGAAGGTAAATTTCAATTGACAGGTACCACCAAAGTCAACAATAGTTGCTACTCCTTCCCCTTCCTGAGGATTCAAAAGGCCAGAAGCATCCATTTCACCAGTATTGGGAACAGCTCCAGGTCCTACAATAACCAGTCCGAAATTGAAGTTACCGTTGCCTAACTGCTGTACGATAAGTTCTCCACTACCTTTATTCTCACCATTGTCATAGGTGTATTTACCTGATACATCGATGATAAGTGGTATCACTTCTGGTTCAGTCTCTTGAGCTGTACTATCTGCAGTTGTATTATTTCCTTCTGTTTCTTCAGAGGTATTATTACAGGCAAAAGAAAAAAGGACAATAGTCAACAAGAAGAAAAGGGATTGAGAAAATTTCATGGTAATTCTTTTGATTAATGAGCTCGAAAATAGCAAAAGTTTAGGATTGCAAATTTTAAAATTTGTTTAGCGAATACCAAACGTATTCCATCCATTTACGTATGATAGGCCTAGATATCATTTTCGCAAAACGAACCAGTCCATTATGCTAAAAAAATATTTTGATTCTGATGTAAGAATAGTACTAGCCATAATTATTGTCGTAGAATTCATCTATAACTATCTCCTTAGTAAAAGTATCTTATCCCAAAAAGTCTTGTACAATTCTTTGGCTACAGAAATGACACTTGAACAAATTGACATAGCTTTAGAAGCCACACAAACTTTTTCGTGGGTTTATTATATATCCATTCCATTAGCCATTATTGCATCCATATTATTGATAAGTCTGTGTTTGAATATAGGTTCTTTATTATTGAATTATAATTTCAGCTTTAAGTCTCTTTTTAATATTGTTACTAAAAGTTACATCATTTACACCATAGGAAAGGTAATCATGCTAGTGGTATTAAATTCTTATGAGGTTGATGCACTTACTGATTTGGCTTATCTACCTCGTTTTTCAGTGTATGATTTTTTTGACGCAGATACCTTACCTTCATGGGCAATTTTTCCATTGCAATTATTAAGTGTATTTGAATTGATTTTTATTCTATTGCTGGCTACTGGCCTGAACTTCCTAAAAAAGCGAAGTATACCCAGATGGGTTTTATTTGTTTTGGCTACTTATGGATTGGGGATGCTCATAGTAAGTATTTTAGTAATCTTTTTGGTGTATATTTAGCAAAAATTATATATGATATGAAAATATTTTGTACCTTACGGTAGCTTTTGAAGATGGCCTACCTGCTTTAAATCATACCAAATAATAAGATACTACTGTTATTAATTGATATTAAGAATCGTCTTAATATCATTATAACTCATTCATTCATATTTAATTACAATCATTATGAAGTCTTTATCACTAGATCAAATGTCTAAGGTAAAAGCTGGTTATGGTCGTAGAGCATGTGCTTCGCTACAGCGTAGAATGAGACGTGCCTACTTCTTTGGTAACTATGTGATGCTTTTCTTTTTGTCAATGACTTTCAACATGTTCTGTACAGGTAGTGGCCCTGGAGATGATGTTACACGTCCGCCAAGACCTAGAGGAGGAAGATAGTCTAAGACAATTCATTAAACACCTTAGAAAATTCGAAAAGATTAGTCGAAAAGGTTTTTACTTTTTCGGCTACTTTTTTTAAAGCGTTTTTAATAGGATTTAAAATCCTTCGTGATGAGTACAAAAGACCGATTTAAGAAATACCAATCCTTTCACATTCAACAAAGAGATCAGACTGACTGTGGCGTGGCTTGTTTATTATCAATAGTAAAGCTATTTGGAAGCAACGCCAAGCTTGAGCAGTTAAGAGAATTAAGTGGCACTAATACATCAGGTACCAGCTTGTTAGGTTTGTACCAAGCAGCCCAATCAATAGGTATAAAAGCTGAAGGATTTGAAGCTAATCTTGAAAACTTAAAGACATTGGGCACTCCATCCATCTTACATATCAATAAAGACAAGGAGTTATTACATTTCATTAATTGCTATGAATATGATGCCAAAAATGATGAATTTATCATAGGCGATCCTGCTGAACCCTATATTAAAGCTGTCAAGAGTGAAGAATTAACCAAGATTTGGTCCTCCAAAATACTGTTACAACTAAAAGCGACAAAGGAGATCAAACAAGAGAAAGATGAAAACCTTTGGGAAAGTTTGAAATGGATGTATCAATTTGCTAAATCCGACTTCAATTTGCTCTTTACTTCCTTAGCACTCGGCCTTATCATTTCTGTATTGGGTCTTTCTGTCGCTGTTTTCTCTCAAAAATTGGTTGATATCTTATTACCTGAGCAAAATATCACTAGGCTCGTTTTAGGCACCACTCTCCTACTCTTCTTATTGCTCATCAGAATACTTTTTAGTTACATAAGAACCTTGTTTCTCTTAAGAAAATCTAAAATTTTCAACATAAGGATATTGGACTACTTTTATCAAAAACTCCTCTACTTAAAGAAGTCTTTTTTTGATACCAGACAAACAGGGGATTTGGTGGCAAGAATGAATGATACAGATCGAATTCAAGAGACCATTTCCACCCTCTTCTCTTCTTTGGCTATTGATTTGATCATGATTGTCGTTAGCATCACTGCTTTATTTACTTACAGTACCCCCATAGGCTTGGTCAGTTTGTCATGGATTCCCATTTTCACTATAATTATCTTTACCTTCAATAAGAAAATCATCCAGGCCCAGCACCAAATGATGGCAACCTATGCTTACAATGAAAGCAATTATATCGACACCATGCGAGGCATATCCACCATTAAAGTGATGGGTAAGGAACCCTTTTTTATGAATGTTACTCGCCAGTATTACAGTATTTCCGAAGAGGCTGTATTTAATTTGGGAATGGTTGGACTACGTCTATCGACTGTTTCCCAGATTGCTTCCTCTTTTTTCACTGTTGGAATCATCATATACAGCTCTTTATTGGTTTTTTCTGAAAGCTTGAGTATAGGAGGAGTTATGGCAGTCATCCAACTTACCGGTATGGCTATGGCAGCAGTAGGAACCGTTGCCAGTGCTTTTATAAGACTGCAAGAAGCCAGAGTAGCACTCAACAGGATGAAGGAGTTTATAGAGCTTGAAGCAGAGTTTAAACCTGAGTTGGAAGAACACAAGCGAGCCCTATCCAATTTTGAATCTTTAAAAATTGAGAACCTGGATTTTAGATTCACCGGCCAATCCTTGCTATTAAAAGATATTGTACTTGAAGTTGAGAAAGGGCAAATGATTGCAATTTTGGGCGAAAGTGGATGTGGAAAAAGTACCTTATTACAACTCATCCAACAATTTTATATCCCTGAAAAAGGAAAGTTCATTGTTAATGGCAGTCCGCTTGAAGCATACAAACTGCTTGATTGGAGAAAAATGCTTGGTGTTGTTCCTCAACAGATTAAAATCTTCAATACATCTTTACTTGAAAATATCCTGCTCACTCCACTTGATGAAGTCAATGGCGAGGAGCTAGAAGCTTTTCTGGAAAAATACCATCTCAATGATTATTTCTTAAATTTCCCAGCCGGATATGAGACCATTCTAGGAGAAACAGGGGTTGATATTTCTGTAGGTCAACAACAAATGGTCGCACTAACCAGAGCTTTATATCAAAAACCGCAATTATTATTATTGGATGAAGCCACCTCAGCACTGGATAGGATTACTGAGGAAAAAGTATTGGAAATCCTCAATCAAGTCAAACAGGACACAGGCATTATATTTGTAACCCACCGCATACAAACTGCAGCCTTAGCTGACAAGATTTACCTAATTGAAAATAATACCATCACCGATTCCGGAACCCATAAGGAGCTTTTGAATAGAGATAATTTTTATACTAGAAGCATTGAATCGTATGTTAGATTATAAGTTTATGAGTGGATAAGGTTATAAGATCACTCATAAACTTATAATCTAATTATCAATACCATACTT
>JBCBCD010000721.1:0-4189 GCA_038530915.1 Bacteroidota bacterium | reverse complement strand
AAGTTTTCTGGAAAATTGGGTGTTTGTGCATTGTACACATAACCGATAGCTGAAACCAAAAAGGCCAGCAAGCTGAAAGAGTAGAAGTACTGTTTCATTTGAGAATGATTTGTTTTGTATAGGTTGTCTTTCTTAAATTATAGTTCGTCTTAATACATAAATAACTGATTCAGAATGCAAGTTTCTGATCTAGTTAAATGTACCTTAAAAATACTATTTTTTGGGCGGAATTAAATGTTAAATTTTACAATAAAATGAAAAAAACGGCCTGTAATCAATTTTAAATGATTGTTTTTTAAATATTAAATTCCATGTTTTTAGGTTTGACTTAATATTTTTATCTCATGATATTGAAAAATATTCTTTTTACTTAGAGTTGTCATAAGTAATAACTGCAAGTAAAACATAGCTTAATTATTTGCAAACTTATTACAAATAGTAAAAGTAAATAAGTACATCTACTCATTTTCATCAAGTTATACGAGAGGAATATTACTATTTGTAAAACACATCAAACAAGACATCTCAACTGTGTCAAAACATTTAACACACGCTCTCAACACTTAATTTTCACTTAATGAATCTTACCCAACATTAACTCCTCTTTAATCCTCTCTTAATCATCAGCCCCTAATTTTGTTGCAAATCAAAACTCGACTAGATTATGAACCTTAAAGCGTTCTTGATTACAGCTGCGTTTTTTTGCAGCATCTTGTTTTACGCACAAGCACAAAGCACAATTACAGGAAAAATCGTGGATGCGACCACTCAACAACCTCTTTTGGGGGTTTCTGTCGCTGTTCAAAATTCTACTTCCGGTACTTTCTCAGATGTAGACGGCTCTTTTAGCCTTAATGTTTCTGATTCAGAAGGTATAGTTGTTTTTACCTATATCGGCTACAAAAGACAGACTCTTGCCGTTTCTGAAGCACTTTCAGCTGGTGAACTTATGATTCAACTGGAAGAAGATTTGATCAAATTGGATGAAATCGTTGTTACCGGCCAAGGTATTGATGTTAGTAAAAGAAGACTTTCTACTGATGTTGCTACCGTTGGAGCAGAAGAATTGGAAAAATTACCAAGCAATCGTATCGATCAGCTTTTACAAGCTGAGTTACCGAATGTACAGATTCGTTTGACAGGTGGTCAACCTGGTACCGCTTCTACTGTAAGATCAAGAGGTATTATTTCTGCTTTCTCTAACTCTACACCTATTATATACGTAGATGGTGTTAGAGTGGATAACCTAAATACAAGAGCCTCTTTGGGTTTAAATATTTCTGGTAACCCCCATCAAGGTGCTGCTACTTCTGCTTTGACAGATATTCCGGTAGAAAACATTGAAAAGATAGAGTTTATCAATGGTGGTGCTGCCACTACTTTGTATGGATCTGATGCAGCCAATGGTGTTATTCAGATTATTACTAAAAAAGGTGGTAAAGGACGTACTAATGTGAATTTGGGTGTAGAAATGGGTGTTGTTTCCGCTACTGAAGATTTCCTTTTCTTCGATCGCACAGCTGATCTTTTATTCCAGGATGGTTTTGAACAAAACTATTCAATTAGTATTGACGGTGGTGATGATCGTTTTGGGTATAGCTTTGGTGGCCGTATCACTGAAAGTGATGGTTTCCGTGTACACAATCAGGGCGAAAACAGTAAGATTGATTTAAGAACGGGTTTTCAGGCAAAGTTGAATGATAAATTAACTTATCGCTCTTCTTTTGGTTATGCCAACCAGCATTTCAGAAGATTGAGAAATGGTAATGCCGGTGGATATACCAGTCTTTGGTTTACAGAAGCTGGTTCTTCTTTGTTTACCGGAGGGGGTTTCAACAACCGTTTGGATGACAATACTCCTGCTGAGTTTGCTGAAATCAGCGCTTATGTTGATTTGGCAGAAAAACTTCAAAATAATCAAACTACTGTTGATCGTTTTCAAACTTCTCAATCATTTGAATTTAAACCGATCCAAAGTTTGACCATTCGTGCACTAGGTGGAGTTGACTTTAGATCTTCTACAGAGACTGGTATTGTTACGAATGAATACTTAAATCATACTCGTAGTACTCCTGAAGACAACCTCACTTCTACTGAAGGGGTAATCAGAAATTACGATCGCAATTTTATTGGTTTGACTTTTGAGTTGAATGCTCAACATCAGGCGGAGGTTGGTGAATTTTCTTTTATATCAACACTAGGTGGTCAGTTCTTTAGAAATGAAGATCAGCAAATCGCTTACATTGGTGAAAATGTACGTGATGGGGCGATCAGCATCAATCAGGCAGCCATCCGCAACAGTGATGAAGCATTTACAGAAGTTGCTAACTATGGTGTTTATTTCCAGGAAAACATTGGCTATAAAAATCGTTATTTCCTTGAATTTGGTGTTAGAGGAGATGGAAACTCCGCATTCGGTGATGACATTGGGATTCAATATTTCCCTAAAGTGGGTGCTTCTTATATCTTAAGTGCAGAACCATGGTTCAACAATCAAGGAGCAATTAATTATATCAAGCTAAGAGGTAACTATGGTGTAGCTGGTAACTTCCCTACTCCTTTTGCTAATGACCGTACCATCTCATTTGTTGGTTTCTTGGGCGAGCAAGCAGCGGTTTTTGGTACACCCGGTAATGCTGATTTGAAGCCGGAAAAAACATATACTTTCGAAATTGGTGCAGATATTGCTTTATTGAACGAGCGTGTTTCTTTAGGTATTAACTACTATAATGCGGAAACGCGAGATGCCTTGTTCAATGTACCTCAACCTCCTTCAAACGGTGAAGCATCTGTTGCATTACAGAATATTGGTGAAATCCAAAATAGTGGACTTGAGTTAAATGCGAATATTGTTTTGGTTAGAAACAAAGATTGGGATGTGAGAGTAGGTGGTTCTTTGAATACATTAGACAATGAAGTAACTGATGCAGGTGGTGCCCCTCCATTCTCTATCAATGGATTTAGTGGAAGAACGGTACAGATCGTAGTCGAAGAAGGTTCTCCAGTAGGTGTCATCAGAGGTAACCGTGGTACTTTTGAAAATGACATAATGGTTTCTACTCAAGCCCAGCAATTATTGGGACAAACATTACCTGATTTGTTTGGTAGCTTGAACATGGCCATTCGTTACAAAAACTTCAACTTCTTTGCAAATGCTGATTATCAGTCTGGTGCATTTGCTCACTCTTTTGACCGTCAGTTTAGATACCGTTACAATGCTGCTGATGAAGGAATTCCTCAAGCAGAGATAGAGACCAACGGACGTGCTGCCAACTGGTTGAATTTCACAGATCGCTTTGTAGAACCTACTGATTTCTTGAAAATCAGAGTAATTGGATTGACCTATGACTTACCTAAGTCATTCGTTGGTGGTTGGGCAAGAAGAGCAAGCATTGGATTCACAGTGACCAATCCAATCAATATCACCAGCACTAGTTTTGATCCTGAAGCTACACAGGTAGGTGCTGCACAAGGACAAGGTACCGCTACGACAGGAGGCATCAGTTATGCCGCAGTTTCTGTACCAAGACAATTCTTAGGCTCTATTAAAGTTAATTTCTAATTCTAATTTCAAAAAACACGATCATGAAACATATAGTAATATTTGCTATCATCTTAATGTTGGTTTCTGGCTGTCAATTGTCTGAGGTAGAAAACCCAAATGTAGATAGTGATACTTTCATTAACAATCCACAAGCAGCTGCTTCTTGGATCAATGGGGTACGCCGCCAATTGGCTTTGACCACCAACCAAATTATTGAGTTTTCAGAATTAATTTCTGACAACTACTTCAACAACCGTACTTTGAGTAGTAAAGTATTTGATATTCCTGAGATTACATTCATCGATATTGATGTAAACAGAATACAGGCTTCTATCCACGCTTTGAGAACAGCTGCAGAATTTGGATTAAACGAAGTCATCCCATTCGATGATAAAGCAACAAGTGAAGATGAAGCCATTTTGCGTTTTTATAGAGGCATGGCTTTCTTATACAATGGTGTTTATTTTACAGGCTTACCAGCAGAAACATTAGGAGAAGTTTTTCCTTGGGAAACACACTTAAATGTTGCCATTCAAGAGTTTGATCAGGTAATCAGCTTGACTGCTAATACTGATTTGGAAGCTGCTGCACTTTTAGCAAGAGCCAGAGCAAACTATCGTTTGGGTAATCAAAGTGCTGCTGTTA
>JBCBCD010000720.1:0-4189 GCA_038530915.1 Bacteroidota bacterium | reverse complement strand
ACATTATTTCATTACGTCATTTGAAGGTTGTAGAAAAACATCAAGTTGGTATAAACGAAATTAATCTACCTATAGGAAAGGCTTACAGGGGTTCATTCTTAAAAAGGGTTTAGTAGATAAATATTTTTTATTGGATGGTGATTTTTTTTAATATTTGTTTGCTGCCCCTCCGCACTTCTAAAAAATACATGCCTCTGGGAAGTGTACCTACTTGTATGTATAACTCTGTTTCATTGATTTTATAGACTCTAACCGGACGCCCGGAAAAGTCCTTGAGTGTAATCTCTTTTTCACCAAACACACTGAACTCAATTTTAAATTGATCCCTTGCCGGATTGGGATATATCTTAAAATCAGGTTCTACAACTTGATCTTCGGTAGAAGTGATCAAACCTGTTAAGCAAGTAGAGTTAGCATTGAACAACTTTTCTGCATTAACTTTTTTAACATCGCTATTGTGCCATAGGATCATCCGATCGATGCAATGAAAAGAAGAACGTGCATTGATTTCAATGCTGTATACACCCGCAGTATCAAAACTGGCAACAATATCATGAGCATCGTGGTCGCTTGTTTGAGCCCTCCATACAAATCGCTCTACTGCCCCACCAAAAACCTTAAAAAATCCTTGTGTACTAGATCCATTGGGGCAAGCATAATTGGCGTCTGATTGACAGTCAGGTTTGGGTTTGGTAGTTGAACTGAAAAGGATGCCTTTTTTGGCATAAAAATTACCTGCATTGATCTTGAGCCAGGTATCATTGTGTAAGGTGCTTTCTTCTCCACTTCCAACAGCAACTCGCCAATTGAAGTTATAAGTACCGGGTGTATTGATTTTAATATCAAAACGGATTACGCCATTTCCTGTTTGATTGAAATATTCATTGCCAGTCCATTGGATGTATCCATTTCCGGTATAGCCATCAATAGTGTCATTAATTTCCCAAGACTCAGAAAGGGGAAGATCTTCCATTTCGATAACCAATAAACCTTCTTTTTCTTCAAAGAAATTACAGATGGAGGTAGTGTCTTGAGCTGGGCAGATACTTAATCTTAAAAGCAAACAAAATAAGAGTAGGTATTTGAATACAATAGATTTCATAGTAAGATGCTTAGTGATTTCAATAAATATAACCACTAAAGCACATGAATAAAGTAGTAAATTGAAACATTAAAAGATAAATAGACATTTGACATCGTAAGTATAGATGATTCTTCCCTCTTTCATATTAGACCTTAGAGTTGTTTGAAGTCTTCTGCCGTTAAAGTGATAATTTGTTTTCCTTCCCAATTGCTTCTATAGATTCATGACAATTGGGAAGACTTTTTATTAAATTACTTTAGAACAAGTCCAATATCTACGGATTTCTTACAAAGTGGCGGACAACTGATCTTTTTACCCTGTCCATTTACTGCTTTGGAAATATTGAGTGTTCCTTTGCCTTTTCCACTGTAAACTCGGGTTGTACCTAGGCCTCCCTCACTAGCAAAAGAATCAAAGCGAAAGATACCTTCAATGACACTTCCTGCAGCTAGGTTTAAACGAGACAAATTAGATGTATTAGAAAACCTTCCCTCTACCTTTTTCTTCTTAGAGTTCTGAAGTTTTGTGATCTTAAATGTCGTTTTATTAACGACGACGATCTCTAAATAGAACGATTCCTTTGAAATGGCTTTTTCTGCAGTAGAGCTTTGCCCTATTGCGGAAAAAGAACAAGCGAAGAATAATAATAAGCAAGCGATTGTTTTTAAAATTTTCATAATTGGTTGAATTGAAGTTTATATAATTGTTTAATGGTTCTGTGTGTATCATTACCAAGCATGCTCTTGGAATAGAGCAATAAAATAACTGTGTCAGAAAGGTCATTTCTGCACGATTTAAATGCTTATACTATTTCAGAATATTCTTAAATTAATTCCAGCTCTAATGCTTTAAGCACCAAGCCTACGGAGTTGCGTACACCAAACTTACTGATCAAATTTTTACGATGCGTCTGTACGGTGTTAGTGCTAATGAATAATTCTTTGGCTATTTCCTCTGTCGTAAATTCCTTGGCTATTAAATCCAGTACTTCCATTTCTCTTTGAGTAAGCCGGGGGATGAAAGCAATATTGATTTTTTTTGAGCTTTTTTCTCCTTCCAGGTCTTCCATGACTGCATGGTGAATGATTTCTCCTATATATCTTTGACCATTATAAACCTTTTCCACTGCAATAGGGATTTCCTGTAAGTTGGCTGATTTAGATACATATCCTTTTGCTCCTGCTTTGAATAGACTTTTTACAACACTGACTTCCATGTGTGTCGAAAGACCTATTATTTTAAGGTGCTTATCCTTCTTAATTAAGGTTTTACAGCAGTCAATGCCATTCATGCCAGGCATTCCAATATCCATTAAGATCACATGAGGTTTGATTTCCTCAACCTGCTCAATGGCCTCCTCCGCAGAGTTGGCTGCCCCCACACAGGTGATGCCCGGATGAGAGTTAAGAAAGTCTACTAAAGCTTCAGCCAAGACCCTATGATCGTCTACTATATATACCTTTATCATCTTTTTTTAGGGATTGTGATGCTAAATTGAGTTCCCTCCGAATTACCTAGCGTTATGATACCTCCAAGATATTCAATACGGGATTTAATATTTTTTAAACCCATATTATTCGTATTTTCCCAGGCCTCAGCTTGAAGTCCTCTACCATTATCACTGATGGTTATTTCGATTTGATCATGCTTAGAACTGGCATTCATTTGCACTTCTGTGGCGTCTGAATGTTTCAAAATATAGTTGATCAATTCCTGAAAAATTCTGTACGTCATTATGGCTCGGTCTTCATCTTCAATTTTGTCCAGGTTTTCCAACTGACTGTGAACTTGTATGTTCTCCTTTTTCAATTGCTGGAAAAGATCCTGTATTGCTCCTTCCAGCCCGGAAAGTCCAAAAGCTAGTGGTGTCATATTGTGGCTGATTCGCCTAATCTCATCTGAGACTTGCCCAATCATACCATCTAATTGAGCGGAATCATTCTTTCCGGTCATCATTTTCAGCTTAATAGCCGTTACCATTGAACCAATATTGTCATGTAAATCTCTTGCTATTCGGTGTCTTTCGTCTTCTTGCCCTTTAATTATGGATTGCAGAGCTATTAGTTGATTTTCCTTTTGTAAGCTTTTTATTTCCAGTTCCTGGTTTCTAGTTTTTTCTTTTAAAATATTGGCATTGTAGTTTTGCTGACTATTTCGAAAAAAGAAGATTAAGCCGGTAATTACAATTACAGCACCTAGACCCAAAACACCAATCCATAGGTTTTTTAATTTCAATTGTTGAGCACCAATTTCTTCTTCTTTTTTGCTTAATTGGTACTTTGATTCAATCACCTGATAAGCAGAGTCGCGACTCACTTGATTCATACTATCCTTGGCAGCGTGATAGATCTGGTAATACTTCAAAGCTTTTTCAAGGTTTCCACTTTCTTTTTGAATTTTGTAGCCTAGATAACCTCTGTCTTGTTGGGTAGTCCAGTCCTGACTTAATAAACCACCTTCTGCTTCTTCAAAATATTGGGTAGCTTTTTCCAGCTCATTTAGTTCCAGGGAATATTCTGCTAACAACATTTTCAACCCAAATAAATCCTTTTGTTCTAACGCTTTGTACTCCTCATTCAATTCTTCCAAAAGTTGAGCTGCTTTTTCTTTCTCCCCTTTTTTGTGATAGACTTTGGCAAGGTACATTCGGTTGGCCATCATAAAAAAAGGATATTTGACTCCCATGCTATCAGCAATTTCAATGTAGTAAATGGCCGAATCCAAATTACCCAATCGATAATGAACAATGCCAAGGTTGCCATAAGTCTCAATATTACCTGCGGTTTTATACTTATAGCTCAATTGCTCATGGAGTAAGGCCAGCCACTTTTCATTTTCTCCATTGATAGAGTAGGCATGTCCCAAAAGGCCAAGAGAACTCAATGTTTCCAAGGTGTCTTTAATCTCTTTGAAATAGGCGATAGAGGTATACTTGATTTCTAATGCTTCATCTTTTTTGCCTTCCTCAAAAAGGATGGTGGTCAACTTATCCCTAAACTTATGATAGTGATAGTCATCATCAATTTTTTTAGCTACTTCAATCGCTAATAGGTAATCTTTTTTAGAGTCTTGAAGGTTTCCTTGCAAGTAGTGCATCCATGCTCG
>JBCBCD010000719.1:0-4193 GCA_038530915.1 Bacteroidota bacterium | reverse complement strand
GCCTGGCCTGAAAATCTGGTGATTCAAAAACTCAACAAACTTTTTTCACAGTGTATTTAAGTTAAACAACTTCATTATAACTAATTTCTCTTTCATATAGGTTTGACAAAGAGGTTAAGAATATGGAATATGGGTTTCTATGATCAAACAGACGATTTAGATTAATTAGCCCATAATCAGCCTTTTGAATAACGAAGGAGTAACCCTACTGCAGCATTGCTGGAGTAGGGCCCTTTTAGGTAATGATCACATGAATAATTCTGTTAAAGTTCATATACAATATGCTTTTTGTGATTTTAGGAAATTCTCAAATGATCACAATAACCTCTTGCCACTCCCCAATTGGAAAGTACCAATAGAAAAAAAGCATTTCGTCCCCTACTTCGGTACGATGGAAAAACGAGGTAAAGAACTCCCGGCAGTTTTCAATGATGAAAAATTCTTTATCAAAGGAAAAGGTGGCTTGAAGTTTGTTGATCTTGAGAAAACTCAGTTGGCAAACATTAGATGTATTTATCGAAAATTATATAGTGATGGCCTTTGTGGCGCTAGGTATGAAGTAGGCTTAAACTTCAATGGATTTGATTTCAAGAATTCGAAAATAGTCCCGGAAAATCAATACGACCATAAACAAGTAGTTGATGAAATAATCAATAAGGTATTCGTAACCGAGAAACATTTATCTAAATATAAGCGAAAGTCAACTTCTATATTAGAATCTGATAAAAGAGTGGCTTTACTTTATCAAAAAGCAACGAGTGCGGTCACAGACGATTCAAAACTGCATAATATAAAATACGGAAACCTCTGTTTGATTTTTGAAATAGATAATAACAACGCAACAACAAAAAATGTACTGTTTGATAATGTTATTGAGATAGAGGAGGGATTTAAAGTTTTTGTTAAGAAATATAAGACACGAGGAAAAGAGTTAGCGATATTCACAATTGTTGGAGATATACTGGACAATGAACAATTGACCCGAGAAATTAGAATAATAATTTTGCGTCTTTATTATGAGTATCAAAACTTAAGGCTCCTTATTCAATTTGCTCAAAATCCTAACAACAGCATTTATCATGATACATTTGATAAATACTTAATGAAAAAGCTAAGATACTTCAACAAAGCAGTAGAATCACAGACCAATAAACAGGCGTTGAGCATCTTTTTATTAAAGATTTTTGAAGTAGTATCACCTGGTGAAATAGAAACATTATCGGAAAACATTCAGAACATAAGATTCCAAATCAAAAAGAACCTCATTCAATTTATTTCTGATAATCAACTTAATCAAGAAAGCCGGTTCAAGCATGAAATACACAACAAAATTAGGGCCTATCTAGTAGAGGACAATCTAGAAGGTGCTTTAAATCTATTAGAAAAGGTCAATGAAATTGAATCTGTTGTCTTATTAAAGTCCAGACTGAAAAAACTTGAATTGGACTTCGCAAAAGGTCTATTGACTTACAGTCAAAATCAGATTGAAAGAAATAGGCTGGTACACGCCATTTTGCTAATGATGCAAAATGGGAATAATTAAATAAGTTTAGTAAAATATAGATATGGAAATCATAGAACTATTAGAAAAACCCAATCTTAATGTGGATGAGAAAGTAGCTAAAGCGCACCAACATCTAAATCAGCTGCTGACCGAACTTAGAAAAAGGGAACTTCCAGAAGAAGTGATAATGACGATTAATGAGGAGGTGGAACAAGTCAATTCTTTTTCAGGTGCGGGTAAAGAATTAAAAACGCAATACAACAAAGTAAAGACAAGCATTCTAAACTTAATTGAGCTTAAGTTGAAACTAGTCACAAAAGGACATTATCGTATGAAATGGATGGCGGTTGGCATGACTGCTTTTGGCTTACCACTTGGTGTTGTTTTTGGTTTGACGCTTGGGAGTATGGCCTTTCTGGGAATTGGCTTGCCCATTGGACTGGCAATGGGACTGGCAATTGGTAGTGGTATGGATCAAAAAGCACTTGAAGAAGGAAGACAATTGGATTTGGAGATAAAGAATTAAATAAAACACTACACTTTGTTTATGATAAAATAGCCTATTTTTATTATTACCCTTTAAGGCAAGTCAAATTTTGAAACATTAGCGAAACTTAACTATGTATACCAAAAAAGTTTTTAGAGCCATCGACATGGCAAAATGGACTCGTTATGAGACCTTTCTGTTTTCTGCCATTGTAACCGTTTTGGTTGCTTTGTATTATTTCCTGGATCTATATTGGATAAAAATCCCTTGGACTCCTTTGGCTTTAATTGGTACTGCTGTTGCCTTCGTAATTGGTTTTCAAAATAATTCGGCTTATGGAAGAATTTGGGAGGCACGTAAAATTTGGGGAGGCATTGTAAATACTTCACGTACCTTTGGTATGTTTGTTCAGGATATGGTTACTAATGAACATACAACGATTCAATTGTCTAAAGAGGAGTTGCAACACGAAATCAAAACATTGACCTACAGGCATATTGCCTGGATGGCTGCCTTAAGGCATGCCATGCGTACATCCAAACCCTGGGAAACAATTATCCAAGAAAAGACCAATAGAGAATGGAGTAGTATCGTAAGGCCTCCTGAATGGGATTCAAGCGTTGAAGAAGATTTAAAACCATATCTGTCGGAGAAAGATTTAGACTATGTAATGAGTAAAAACAACAAACAGACAGCTGTCTTGTATTTACAATCTCATCATCTTAGGAGACTCAAAGAAACAGGTGTCATCTGGGGCTTTTCGTTTTTACAACTTGAGCGTGTTTTAGAAGAATTGTTTACGTTACAAGGAAAATCGGAGCGCATAAAGAACTTTCCATATCCAAGACATTTTGCTACCCTGAATCATTATTTTATGTGGATTTTTGTCTTGATTTTACCCTTGGCAATTGTTCCTCAATTTGCAGAAATTGGACATATTATAAGTGAAGAACACCCATTGGTGGGAGGTTTTTTTGTTTGGTTAGCTATTCCTTTTTACGTGATGGTGGCCTGGATTTTTCATACCATGGAAAGAATAGGAAGAACAGGAGAAAATCCGTTTGAAGGTTCTGCCAATGATGTACCGATTTCTACCATTGCCAGAGGAATAGAAATAGACTTACGTCAGAATTTAGGGGAGTCAAAAGATGACATACCTAAGCAGTTTCCAATGAGGTATGATACACAGATGTAATGTGTGTTTGGTTCAAGAGTTTAAAGGTGTAAAGGTTTGATTTTTCAACCTTTACACCTTTAAACTCTTGAACCTTTTAGCACTTGTTCACCAACAGGTTTTACCTTACTCCTTCTCGGATATTTCCTCCCATTTAAGAAACGTCCAATAAAAGTATTCCTAACCAAGTAATGATAGCTTACAAAGCAAATCAGAGTAGTGCCTGTAAGTACCAATAAAAACTTTCCGATAGCAGGCAAAGGAAGTTCCCATACGAATACAGGAAGAATAGCCGTCAATGGCAAGTGTATCAAATATACCCAATAGGAAGAATCAGAAATGTATCGCATTCTAGCCGAGTGTTTACTAAAATAGCGGATAAACAAACCTGTTATCCCAAATACAAGAAGACTAATAATAAACGAACTGAAAAGCATTAAAATACGGGAATTACCACCCGGATCTAAGCCATAATTCAGAATGACTAAACCTTGTATTGCAGTCAATGCAATTGCCAGAATAACACAGGCCCAATCATATTGCATAAAAGTATTCAAGTACTGTTTGGAAGGGTATAGCAACCAACCTGTCAAATAAAAAAAGAAGTAGTAAATGAAAGTTGCTCGATTGGGGAAAAATGAGACTGATCCATCTATCATATTGGTATCCAGTAAGCTTAATATCAGATAGATCATCCCTGAAAAAAATAAGACTCTAGTCCATGTTCTTTGGATGATCCAACCGAATAAGGTGTTTATCCTGTGAGTTAATTTGTGGGTACGACTAAGGATAAATGCGATCACTACCGTTGCAGCAGTAATCAAGATTAGATAGTAAAGAAACCATAGATGAAATGTAGTCCTTGGTAAAAAGGCAACATAATCGGTGAAGTAAGCTGAGGCTGAATGCATGGGCACTTCATTACCAGCAAAAACAGCACTTGTATAGTTAAAGCAAAAGAGCGTTATGGGAGAAAGGGTCTCGAGAATTGTATTTCCTTTTATTGTTTTTCTCTTGATCCTTTCTCC
>JBCBCD010000718.1:0-4202 GCA_038530915.1 Bacteroidota bacterium | reverse complement strand
TAGAATGCCACCATAATAGACAATTCCGACTCCAATAAAGATGAAAGTCCAATGTAATCTAACAGGTATTCCAAAAATATCAATCAAATGAAACGATCCACGCATATCTCCAATTAATAGTCCTCTATTTTAAGGAATAAACCCAATAAAAACAATAAGGGTTGAAATATAAACACCATTAGTTGGCTTATCTTTCAACCCTTAACAAAAAATAAACATTTGTAAAATATATCTGAACTGTATTTTGAAGGAATCGATAGTTTATTAAACCATTAAGCTATAGAATTCCAAACTATACTTGCTCTAGCTGATTTTGATTCCAAACCGGAATATAAAGCTGACCTTGCAAAATATTTCTGGAGATTACTATGCGTTGTACCTCAGACGTACCTTCATAGATTTGAGTGATTTTTGCATCTCTCATTAAACGTTCTACATGGTACTCTTTTACAAAACCATAGCCCCCATGAATTTGTACTGCCTCTACTGTATGCTTCATCGCTACTTCTGAAGCATATAGCTTAGCCATTGCACTAGCCGTATTATAATCTAAATTTTGGTCCTTCAACCAGGCTGAACGGTATACCATAAGTTTTGCTGCTTCGATATCAGTAGCCATATCTGCCAATTTGAAAGCAATAGCTTGGTGTCTGCTGATAGGCTTACCGAAAGCTTCGCGTTCTTTAGAATAAGCAAGTGCCAATTCATAAGCCCCACCTGCTATACCCAATGCTTGCGCAGCGATTCCTATACGTCCTCCTGATAGCGTTTTCATAGCAAACTTGAATCCGAATCCATCTTCTCCAATCATATTTTCTTTTGGAACCTTCACATCGGTATACATGATGGTATGTGTGTCAGAAGAGCGTATTCCAAGTTTATCTTCTTTTGCTCCAATGGTTACACCATCCCATGCTGCTTCTACTATAAATACGTTTATGCCTTTATGTCCCAGTTCAGGGTGTGTTTGAGCAATAACAAGATGCAATTTTGAAGAACTACCATTGGTAATCCAGTTTTTTGTACCATTTAATAGATAATGGTCTCCCATGTCTACCGCTGTTGTTCTTTGACTGGTTGCATCACTACCTGCTTCCGGTTCGGAAAGACAAAAAGACCCAATCCATTCACCTGAAGCTAATTTGGGCAGGTATTTGGCTTTTTGTTCTTCAGTGCCATAAGCTTCAATGCCCCAACAAACTAAGGAGTTATTGACAGACATGATGACAGAACAAGAATTGTCTATTTTAGAGATTTCTTCCATAGCAAGTACGTATGCTAAGGTATCCATTCCACCACCTCCGTATTGTGGATCTACCATCATCCCTAAGAAGCCTAGTTCTCCCATTTTACGAATTTGTTCCGTGGGATATTCCATTTTGGCATCTCTTTCAATGACACCCGGCTTTAGCTCCTTCTGTGCAAACTCACGTGCTGCCTCCTGAACTGCTAAATGTTCTTCTGTTAATTGAAATACCATTGTGTAATATGGTTTTAGTTAGGAATAAAGCGCCAGCGAATTTACGCTGGAATGCTTCAGCGAATTTACGCTAAAATCTTTTCAAAAACCATATTTCAATTAAATTTCGAAGAAATTATTCTGAAATGATCTCCATAACGGTCGGGAAAAAGACGAGCCTGTTACCAAATTTTTGAAATAGGATCGTTTGAAGTTTACTTTCATGATTTTCATGAAAGTCATTGAGGACTTCTTGTTTATTGGTAAATAGTTGTAAAGCAAATGTTTCACCATCTAGGTCTGGATGACTGATTAGACGGCAAAATTTATGGGCATCAAAGTCGATAGTGGAAAGCACTTGAGGTATAAAAGAGTTGCTCATCCAGGGGAGCCACTCTTCTATCATATCCTTTTCAATTTTTATGGTTAGGTTGTACAGATACATGTTTATATTCTTTGAATATTTGCTCCAATGGCTCTCAAACGACCGTCAATGTCTTGATACCCTCTATCGATTTGATTGATGTTATTAATAATACTCTTTCCTTTTGCAGAGAGAGCGGCTATCAATAAAGCTACACCTGCGCGGATATCAGGTGATGTCATTGTGATGCCTCGGAGTGGATACTTTCGATTCAGTCCGATTACTGTAGCTCTATGTGGATCACAAAGGATGATTTGTGCTCCCATATCAATGAGTTTATCCACAAAAAACAGGCGACTTTCAAACATCTTCTGATGAATCAAAACGCTTCCATTTGCCTGTGTTGCAACAACCAGTACAATACTCATCAGATCCGGCGTAAAACCAGGCCATGGGGCATCATATATGGTCATAATCGAACCATCAATGAATGTTTGAATTTTATAACTTTCCTGAGCCGGGATATAGATATCGTCCTCCTTGAATTCGAGTTGAACGCCCATTTGTTGAAAAACTCTGGGAATGATCCCTAACTCAGAAACAGCCGCATTTTTAATAGTGATCTCTGACTGAGTCATTGCAGCTAGGCCAATAAAACTTCCAATCTCAATCATATCAGGAAGGATCTTGTGAGAAGTTCCTGTAAGTTCTTCGACCCCTTCAATAACCAATAGATTAGAGCCTATGCCTGAAATATTGGCGCCCATCCTTCTGAGCATTTTACAGAGTTGTTGGACATAAGGTTCACAAGCGGCATTGTAAATGGTAGTTGTTCCTTTAGCAAACACAGAAGCCATTACAATATTAGCAGTACCGGTAACGGATATCTCATCCATTAAAATGTATTGCCCTTTCAAATGTTTGCCTTCTATGAAGTAAAGGTTGCGTTCAGAATCATAATTAAATACAGCTCCGAGGTATTCAAATGCTTTAAAGTGAGTATCCAAACGCCGTCTACCTATTTTATCACCACCTGGTTGTGGAAGGAACGCTTTCCCAAAGCGAGCCAGTAATGGTCCTATAAGCATAACTGAGCCGCGTATTTTTCTAGCATTGGCCAGGTAATCTTCAGAGGTAAAAAAGTCGAGATTGACTTCATCGGCTTGCAAAGCAAATGTATCCGAACTAAGTTTCTCTACTTTTACTCCAAGTCCCTCTAATAGAGCCAGTAATCTTCTGGCATCTACAATGTCGGGGACGTTGGAATAAATGACTTTTTCTTTAGTTAATAAGCTTGCACATAGTACTTGAAGTGCTTCATTTTTTGCTCCTTGAGGAATGATAGTGCCACTTAAAGGTTGGCCACCTATTACTTCAAAGGTATCTAAGTTCATGAATTAGCTTATTTGTGCCTTTTTCTGTTTTTATTTCTAGACTTATTGTTGTTGTTGTTGGACCTTTTGCGCTTCTTATTAGCATTGGTAAGATTATCCAGGGATATATTTTCATCCAGCGTTAAATCTCCATTAGAAAGTGTCTCTAAATCTTGCTTGATGATGTCATCACTTACATAGTGTTCTTTGTTCCATGTTCTGTAAGCCAGTTTCATGTATGAACCGATTACTCCTATAAAGCCACTTTTAACACTACCTTCTTCCATGCTCTTTGCTTTTTTGATCAGCTTCTGAACATTGTGACCGTAGTGTCTGTATTTTGCTTCAAAACCAGGATAGTCGATTTTTTCTGGTCTCTTTTCGATAACTTCTGGAGTAGGGGTGATTCCTTTAGGAGGAATAACATCCAATTGGTAGTTAGCAATTCTAAAGACGTGCTTCCATAGCTTTTCTTTGTAATCTTCCAGGTTTCTGCTTTGTGGAGACATTTGCATCATTAGATCAATGATTTTTTCTACAAAAGCCTGGCGGAAAGCGGGGTCTTCTATTGTTTTTGCGTGATCGATAAGCTTCTGAACATTTCGGCCATATTCTGGAATGATTAGATTTTCTCTGGCCGAGTTGTATTCCATTTGTTGTACAGACATTGAATATAAAATTTATAAAAAGGAGGTTGAGAAGGGAAACGTAAGTTTCAAAAATTAGGCAGGCCTCGCTGCGACCTCAACTTCAGTAAAATATTTAGAAATGCATTAATATTTAGAATGAGCTGCAAATAGTATACAGCTCATATATTTTCAAAGATAACACAATGCGTAGGGAATAAAAAGAATTATCGATTTATTCTACGGTCACTGATTTAGCTAAATTACGTGGTTGATCTACATTACATCCTCTCATCAATGCGATATGATAAGATAGCAATTGTAATGGAATAACAGATAAAAGCGGTGTTAAAGGCTCTTCTGTTTCTGGTATTTCTATG
>JBCBCD010000717.1:1536-4223 GCA_038530915.1 Bacteroidota bacterium | reverse complement strand
AAACCACTTGAAGCGATAAAATGAGCAGAGTTTTTTAATTGAACTGATGAAAACAACGCTGGCAGTAATACAAATGGCAGTAACCGTTCCACGGTAGAGAAATCTTTTAAGCCATTTTGGGCAGAAAAAATGGTGCTTAATACGTAGCAGAGAAAAAGCGCTGTAAAAAGAACATTTATTTTGTTGTTCCAAAACTCAAGAATGTCAAACTTTCTCAAATAAAAAATGAGCGATATGATGAGCATCACATTGAACAATGGATGAAATAAGAAAATAGAAATCAAAAACCCAAAAGCGATATATTCTTTGTTTTTAAGATCTTTGATTTTTTCCAACAAACCACTTTTTGAGAAGAACAAACTAAACGAAACGGTTAATAACAGTATAATACCAAACAGTTTCCACACGGGAGTTTTATACAGAATGTTGGTGGTATATTCGATATAGGCGTACTTTTTATTTATCTCGTAACGGGTAGCACTCTTTTTCCGAATACCTTCGCTCAACTCAAGCTCAGACTCTTTAACGTTTTTCAAGACTTGTCCTGACTTGTCCAACAGGGTAATTCCTTTAATTGGATAATCATCATCGAGGGAAACAAAATAAATACGGAATTTTCTAAGCGCTATATTCTCTAAACCATCAGTGCGCGCTATCGAGTCATTTATCCATTTGAATTTGTATACCCTCTCGAAGTTGACTTTGGATTTAGAATCTAAAAAAGGATAGACAATAGGTTTTATTACCGCCGGTTCTTTTTCATCTAAAACAATTTCTATTGCGTTAACGCGATTGTGAAGGGTGCTATAACCAAATTGGAAATACACAAAAACAACCAGTGTGGCTAAGGCCAAGGAGAGCAGAATGGTTTTTCTGTTTTCTAAGAATCGTTCAAGGATTGCTTTGTTTCTTTGATTTTTCAAGCCAAAAGCTTTGTTGTTTTAAAACTTAGGAGTGTCTTTTAGCGGCAACCCTTAAATATTTTTAATGACCTTTGCTGGAACACCTCCTATAACACAATATCCAGGAAAATTCTTGGACACCACGCTCCCCGCTGCCACAACGGTTCTTTTTTTAAGCGTGACTCCATCCAAAATTGTAGCTCCTGCCCCAATCCAGCAATCATCTTCAATAACAACGCCACTCCTAGAAACGCCTTGGTCCTTTATGGGTTTGTCACCGTCGTTGAACAAATGGTTTTCTGAAAATATCTTTACTTGGGGACCCATAATCACATTATCGCCAATTTCGATTCCTCCTTGCCCGCCCAAGAAACCATATGCATTTATTGAAGAGTTATTTCCTATTTTGATCCCAACACCCTTGTGGGCAATTACACCAGTGCACAATAATGTAGAGTTCCTTGCAATGGTCACATTCTCTCCAAAACGAACTCCTTTTTCTGAAAGCGCATTAATGTAAACATCATCCTCAAGGATTAAATTTCTACCTGCAGAAAACAAGCTCCTATGTTTTATTTTAACTCGTTTACCTCTAAAAAAAAAGCCTTTGGTTCGTACCATCATCACCTTGCCCCAAAACCCTCTGAGTAGTTGAAAAACCCTTCCGGATAAAATTATAATCCATTCAAAAAAAGTGTACTCACTTTCAATCGAATAGTCATTATTCTTTTTGATTCTAGATATAAGTTTTCCTATCATTTTTGATGCTCAATGATATCCATCAATTTCTTTGCGGAATGTTCCCAAACAAATGGTTTAACCCACTTCAATCCTTTCTCAATCATCTCCATTCGCTTCTCGGGCGAATTTAGCAAAATGTTTATTTTCTCCGCTATTTCTGCAGGACTGTCAGGATCAACAAATAGAGCCCCCGTACCACATACTTCCTTCAAACTTGTTCTATCGGAGGACACTACAGGAACACCACTTGACATGCCTTCTAAAGGTGGTAGACCAAAACCCTCTGCATAAGATGGAAAACAAAAAACCGTTGCCATTGCGTAGACCATCGGAAGGTCCTCTTCATCCACATGACCCGTGAAAACCACCTTTTCCATTAAATTGTTTTGCTCAATAATCGCGGATAAGTTTTCGGTTTTATGACTGCTTTCTCCAGCAATGACAAGCGTACAATCAATATCTTTCATTGCTAACAATAGATTTTTGATATTCTTTCTCACATTAAGTCTTCCTAAAAACAGCACATATTTTTTTGGAAGTCCGTACTTGTGCCTAACCTTGGCTACACCCTCTGATTCTTTCTCGGTTAGGGGTTTAAATCGAGAGTTTATTCCGTGATAGACAAAATAAACATTCTCTTCGTCGGCAAGTTTATATCGAAGCACTCGTGACTTCTCCGAAGCTGAAATGGTTACCACCTGTTTTGCATTTTTTGCCAATGGTTTTATCGCACGCAAATAAACGCGTTCCTTCACCGAAAAAAACTGTGGGAAATCTAAAAAGAGAAGGTCGTGAATATAAACCACTCCTGTTTTAGGAGGAAAGAATGGCCCAAAATTCTGAAAAAGCACTGTATCCAAGTTCAGCTTTCTCTGATAAAAAGGCAAAACAAATGCATTGGTAAGAAGGTTGTTCCAATTTTTGACATAAACCAGGTGCATATTGCTAAGCACAAATGGAAACGACTTCCCTTCTTCTCCCTTATTTAAAAAAATGTAGAATTCCTTGTTCCAAAATATGCACACCATCAATTATACATTTTTT
>JBCBCD010000717.1:0-1526 GCA_038530915.1 Bacteroidota bacterium | reverse complement strand
AAAACCATTTCGCATCGATTCCAATTCTCATTTACCAATTTTTAATGACCCAGTTTTGTTAGTTAAACTTGGCAAGCTAACGTTAGTAAAAGCTAAAACCCAAATAACATATTCTGCTAAATTTGAAGAAAAGCTGCCCGTGAATTGATAAATGAAAATAAACCAAAATAAAAAGCTGCGATATCTACTTCTTTTTACTCTGGTCTTTTTGTACAAAAATATCTCAAAAAAAACTTTTATTAAAAGCCCTATAAAACCAAAGAAAACAAATATCTCAGCTGCCGAGTTTGGGATTGTTACTCTTTTATTTAGAGAAGCTCCGTAATTGTAAAAATCGGATATTATTTCGTGTCCAAGAATTTTAATGTGTCCCCAACCTACGCCAAAGAGAAGGCTTTTTTGTTCTAAAATTCTATATCCTAATATCCATGCATCAATTACTCTAGCGGAACCAGAAACATCCTTTCCTTGGAAAAAATTAATTGTTCTTACAACAAGAGCACTGTTCGGGTTAATAATAAAAAAGGCCAAAATACTGATGATTGCGAGAGACGTACCAATGAGCATGAATTGAAGATTCCTCCTTTTTTTTAAAAAGTCAATCTTAACATAGTTGATACCCAAGCTAATCAAAATACAAGCTACCACCCCTAGAGACCTTGAAAGCAAAAAGGAGAGGCATATCGTGATTAGTAAAAAAAAGTTCTTCACACTTTTATTTGATTCAAGACCAACAACATAATAAAAGAATAGTGGCACTAGAAGCAAACAATAGTATGAAGGTTCATATGTAAGCATTCTTAATTGGGGGGACTTATCAGCCGAATACGTAGTTCTCCATACGATGCTTGAAATAGAAGGAATGGCAAAGGCACAAATGGCTAATAACGTCGCCACAAAATTTAGGCTTGTCAAAGATTCAATAGCTTTGAATACGGTTTTCGGTTTGTTTTTTATTCTTTCATAAAATCCAAGAACCAAAAACACCACTGCAGTATGCAACGCAAAAGATTTGAAATATTCGAAATAGCTTTCAATTCCCAACGAATAGTGAATTAAAAAGTACATGGAGGTTGCCATTAAGAAATAGAATAAAAACTTCCAGTATTTACTTGATAATTGAAGAAGAAGAATAGGGGCTAAAAACAGGGTATAACGTAAGCCAAACGGTAGTCCATAGGAGTTAAAAAAAAAATAGATTATTGCGATAATGGTGAATACTCCTATTTTCAATCCATTAATTTTTCAAAAGCAGAGGCCACGTTAGCAATATTCTCATCTTCCATGCATTTTGCATCGGTCAACGGGTCAGATATCAATCCTTTAGCACTATGGGTCAGCAGGTATTTTGAAAACGCTTCTACACTCATTTTCTTGGTTCTTTGTTCCTCCCAACATGTTAAGAGCTCATCAAAACTTTCCACTTTTCTAAAGGTTTCAAAGGTAACTTTCTGACAGTTCTGAAGTTTGTCAAAAAAAATGTCGGCAAACAAAAAGGCGGGTTTCCCATATAAAGCCGCTTCATA
>JBCBCD010000716.1:0-4223 GCA_038530915.1 Bacteroidota bacterium | reverse complement strand
AATCTCTATTGGTCTGATAGCCCAGACCAGTAAAATAGAAGTTGACATACTTTTTGTAATCTTCCACATCTCCATCATAAAACTCAGGTGCATAGATAGTAGGAAAAGTATGGGTAGTAGGATTTTGAGTAATGCCATTGAGGTAAGTCTCATAGGTGTCAGCATAGCTTTCTTCTGCGGCTACATCTACTATTTCCAGATCAAAGCCTTTGTACGTATTGCTATCCGGCTTTTCAGGTCTAAGTGTGAGTTGAAGATCCGGTTTGATGGCTGTATCTAGTTCAATGATGATGAAGCCAACTTCATTTCTAAAGAGTGTGCAGAGGCCCGGAAACAAGGTGTTGATGGAGCTGACAATACCGGTTCGATCGATCATGAGTCCGGTAAATAGATCCTCATTGATTTGTAGGTAATAATAGGAACCATTGTCAGTTCCTGCAACATACTCGAGCTTCAAATAGATCTTTGGAGTGTAGCTAGTTACAGCTGTATAAGTATCCTCGATTTCTTGTAAACTTCTGCGCTGTAGCTGCTGAGTTTTATCAAGATTCTCATTTTGAAAGGCTATTTCAATCTCTCTATTGCGCACATTGGTAATGACCAAAACGCCTTTTTCAAAATCCACTCCACCCAGTCGTAAGGCTACACCTTGATACTTCCTTTTCTTTTGGCCATCTAAACGAGTGGGATAGGAGAGCAAAGCTTGATTGTTTGGACTAGCCGGAATAGTGACCGGGAAGGTGAAACTTCGTTCAATCTTATCCCGGTCAAAATAAGGAGAAAGCAGTGTAAACGGTACACTTATATTGGGAGGCAGATCTAAAGCTTTATTATTTATGGTGATAGATAGCATAGATTAGTTTAATTGTACCCAATCTTGTATGTCCAATCCATCACCAGTACCATTTCCGTTTTCGTTGTCAAATCCCATATACCATCGATTGTTGGCAACATCAAAGTATCGATCTCCGTTGAATCTGGGCGGAACAGCCGGAGCTCCACTTCCTGTTAGAGGTGATTGAGAAATTAGAATCCAATCATCGGTTTGAAAACCATCTCCTTCTTTGTCTACTGCCAGATATACATTGAAATTCTCTTCAGTAGTTGAAGAATCGATATAGATCTGATCACTAAACAAAGGTGGACTAGATGGAGGATCTGAAGAGATGACTCTATCAATAGTGGAATAGCTTTCCGTTATTTTTAGCCTATTTGCAAAAAGACCTCCTCTAAGCATGAGATGAATCGCCTCAAAGCGTTTGGCTCTAAATGAAGTAATGGGGGTGTTATTTTGATCAACGACCTGATTGGGAAGAAACTCCCAAATGCAATCATTCCCATCTGATCTATTGCAACTCAGTAAGACTCTGTAAGATGAAAATTGTTGCCAAAAGCTGGTACTTCCATTGTTGTTGTTAAAATTGACTAGTATGGTATCGTTACTAAAACTTTGATTGGTGACGGTAAAAACGGCAAAATTATTGGCTCTAAGATTAAGGAAGACTGATTTTTCAGGAGCAGCAGGACCACTAAAAGCGCCGATCCTATAATTGGCTTCATCAGGAGTAACCAATATAAAGCCTGACCTTTTCTTTGAATAGATAAACTGAAGGATTCTTGGTCTAGTGGAATTGAAATAATCAAAAGTAGAACCTGCAGAACTTTTAAAATTGGAATTAAGCAGTCTAATAGAGTCTCCAGAGTCAAAATTCTCAAGTTCCAGAAATAGGATAGTCCCTTCTTTTGTCTCTGCTTCATTGATTAAATCCAAGTACTCTTCATTTTCAATGTTGTCCAGGAAGTAGTACAAGAAGGTAGACTCAGATCCATCAATAAAAACAGTATCTACCTGAGTCATATTAAAAGTCTTGGCAACAGGATTCAAATCACTGGATATAGAAGTTTTGAAAACCCCTCCTTTGGTGAATAGACTCAATGTATCTGTGAGTGCATCAAATTGTACAGAATCTATAGAATTACCCCCAGCAATACTGGCAATCTGACCAATGGTGGTTCTTGCACCTGGTCGATTGGTGGAGGGATCTACTATGGCAAAGGTGTAGGCCGTATCCAATTGTTCTGACATCAATAACGGTAAATCGGTATACCGAATGACTCGGATGGTATCCTGTGTGTTTTGTGCATGCGTAAATAGACAGCACAAAAGAAATGAGATTAAAAAAAGTAGTTGTTTCATATCAAAGATTTTTCAAAAAATTTAGGTTGTGCTTTAAGCCTGCAAGTAAACTGCACTTCAAAAAGTTCTTCTCTTTCTGACTTGAGTGTTTGAGTTACATTTATGATGTCCAAATTGGTGATAATGCCATTTTGAACGATGGAAACATCATTGTAAGCCAATAGGCGAATAATATGTGTGCGCTCTTCTTTTGAAGTATATCCGGTTCGAAAGGTATAGATGTTTTCAGCGGAGAAAAAGGACTGAAAACGATCGGGAGTCAAGGCTGAAGGATCAGAAAGATCAATGGATTGAGCAGATTCTCGGTTGATGTTGTTCTGAACAGAAGTAAAGCCGATGGCTCTGAAGGTTTCGGGTAAAAACCACTCGTTGAAAGCAACAAACAGATATTCTTCCTGGTAATAGTTTTCATCAACTTTAAAGATGATGGGTTGAGCGGAAGAGAAGACTACCGTACTATTTTTTAGGTTTATCACTTCAACAGAAAACTCCTTGATGCCATTAGGCAAATTGAGTGTTTCATATCCTACTGGTAGGATAGCAGATTCAAAATTGTCCAGGGTAATGTCATGAAAGATACTGGGGGAGAATGTAATGTTTCCAAGTACTCCCCGAGCGGAGACTCTAACCCCAATCTGTTGAGAGACTCCTGTAGCATTGAAATAGTGAATCAAAAGTGGTTGAGACTTGCTCACTGTTTTAGTCCCTGAATAATTGAGTAAGGTAATCTCAAGATTAGTAAGGCTTGAAATACTGACCAATTGATCATTTCTTGAAGCAACTACCTTTTTGGTTCCAGGATTTAGATAGCTGCTACCACCTTGTTCAACCGCTTTGATGTAATAATCAAAAACGATGTTGGATTTAATCGGGCTACTTAAACTAACTCCTGAGGATCCTTTTGCAATCTCTTCGACTATGGATTGCATGATCAAATTCAATTCAGCTAAGATGGTCCCTTCCTCATCCGGATAAAGATCGAGTTTGAGTTTTTCTTCAAACTGATTGCCATCATTTGAAAAGAAAAGATGGAAGTTAAGTTTGAAACCATCAGGTGTATTGTCTTCAGTATAATCAAGAATTTGAAAGCTGATGTTAGGATCACTATCAGCATCAGTGATTACAAAACTGTCGATCATCACAAGAGAAGAACGAGTCAAAAGCTCGATGTACACATCGGTATTGCTTCCTACTCTTTTGTAATAGATGGTAAACTCAGGATGAATATTGGGATGAACTTGCAGTTGATTGGTCCAGGTATTGACGTAAGTAGAGATGGAACCTGCGCTATAAGCTAAAAGCTCATTGTCATTAGCAGGGGCAGTGGCAAAAGTGAAAGTCTCTGTTTTTTGTACACCATTTTCATCTGACCAGGTCAAAACAAAATTGTCATCTACATCAAATACTGCATCACTAGCAAAAGATAGCTTTACCCTTGCTCCATAAGATCGATAAGGGAAATCATTGTCATCCAACAAAGAGAAGTTCCAACGATGAATGAAGCTGGATAGCTGAATGATGGGTGGTTGTTCTATAAGAGATAAATTGGCCATTAGTAAGATATTACACCATCTGAATAATCAATTGAAATGCCATCGAGGTCCAGAACTTCTTCACGCTCCGGAGCAAAGTCTTCAGGGATAATCTTAGCAGGATGTCCGGTATTGACATAACCGGTATAAGCATGCCCAACTCGATCACCCGGAACAGTACCGGTACCTCCTTCCAACTGCTCTAAATACATGCCATGATCAGCATCACCTATGATCAGAATATTTCCACTCTTGGCGTAAGCTCTGAAAATGATGCAGCCATTATTGGCAGCCAGACAATCGGCAAACTCTCGTTGCTGCGCATCATCCCCGGTAATGAAAAAGGCCAATCGGGTGATGAAGCTTTGACCACCTATTTCACCTTCTAAGGTGTCGATGGCAGAAGGAGAATTGACCAGCACATCCAGTTTTTTCCAATCCGATCCTACTGCTCCGGCTTGGCTGGACGGAGGTACAACACCTTTTGAATTATG
>JBCBCD010000715.1:0-4225 GCA_038530915.1 Bacteroidota bacterium | reverse complement strand
AAAGTTGCATCAGATTGTTGCAACTTTGAAGAATGTTTGGTGATAACTACTTCCAGTTGGAATTCCTACTATAAAGTCTAAGTCTAGAATATTCAAGATCAATTTATAAAAATATACTTTTGAGGTTTCAATTGAATTTATTGTACCTAAGCATGAAAGTAATTACTTATAAACCAAAAACTTAATCATAGCTAAAAAAGCACAAATTCATCATGTTTTTTTTGGTAATTACATAATAAAAACTGAGTGATGTTAATACCTAAACATTCTTCTTTTATAGAAAAAAAAATTAATGTAGTTTCTTTTTAATTCCAATGAGTTGTTTTTAATCTTTTTTAAAGTCCTTAGTTCCTACATTAATAAAACATCCATATTTTGAACCTCTTAATTTTCACTATCTTCAACTAAATTCTATTGTCTTTCAACTTGAAGCCAGTTTTAAAATTGGCCCTACACTTAAGCTTTATGAAAAGATATATCCTTAGTTTAGCTTTAATGCTTTCTATTCAGCTACTCGCAGCTCAATCTAATCAAGAATTGGCCAACTCCATTCAAATCACACGTACAGAATATGGTGTACCACACATAAATGCACCTTCATTAAGGGCAGTAGCCTTTGGATTGGCATGGTGCGAAATAGAAGATTATGGTGATCGAGTGATTACGCCCCTACTTAGTGCTAGAGGCGATATTGCCTTAATTGGTGGATATGATTACATCGATACAGATGGTTTCAATCAGTTGGGCTATCGAATTGCTCAACAAAACTATCACAAACTTGACCAGGAAACCCGAGATTTGATGGAAGGCTTTGCTTCTGGGGTCAATTTCTATCTGGAAAAAAATCCTGAAAAGTTTCCATTATTTGAAGGCTTCACCTTTACGGGATATGATGTTTTGGCATTAACTACTTCAGCTTTCAATGCTGGAAGAAGTAATAGATTCAGAGAGATGTTAGAAGCACAAAAAGCCGAAAGAGATTCCTTAGAAAGTCTGACAGAAGCAGGTTCCAATGCCTGGGCATTTGCTCCATCCAGGACTAAGTCTGGGAAAGCGATTCTGGTGCGTAACCCACACCTGTCATGGACAGCCGGGTATTACGAAGCACATTTGCATGTACCTGGTTTACTCAATTTCTATGGTGATTTTAGGATAGGTGGTGTATTTGCCATCATTGGTGGGTTTAGTGAATACCTTGGCTTTTGTACGACCAACAATGGTCCGGATTTGGATGAGCTTTACGCACTCAAAGCCGATCCTGATAAAACTGATCATTTTCTGATAGATGGTATTTCCATTCCACTGGAAAGAAAGTTGGAAAAAGTAGAATTTAAAAATGGAGAAGCTATTGGTACAGAAATCAGGGAATTTCTTTTCACGCCATATGGCCCTGTTACACATAGAGACGAGGGCTACATATATGTATTAAAGCATGCCAATGATGGCAATTATCTCCGTGGTCAACAATATACCCGTATGCTTTTGGCTAAAAATTATGAGGAATGGCGAGAAGCGATGCGTATGCAAGCCATTGTTTCTTCTAATTATACTTATGCTGATGCTGAGGGTAATATCTTTTATGTTTGGAATGCAAGTATTCCGGATTTGCCCCAACCATCCGGTGGAGATTCCAGTGCAGTTTTTGTAGAGTCTACCAGTCAAATTTGGCGCAAACCCATCCCATTTGACGAATTGCCACAAGTTTTAAATCCCAAAGGGGGATATCTGCACAATGAAAACGATCCTTTCCATTTTACCAATTTAAATAAAATCCTTCAACCGGACGATTATCCTGACTATTTTCCCAGGCCAAGGTTAAGGCAACGCAGTCAACACAGCTTATTATTGATAGACAACAATGACAAAATGAGTTTGGAAGATGTAGTAGACAAGAAACACAGTATGAGAATGTTATTAGCAGACCAGCTAAAAGAGGACTTACTCACTCATCTGAAAAAAAGCAAACCCAAAAAAGAAGTCAAGAATGCGATGTCACATCTTAAAAAATGGGACAATACCGTTGCCGCAGCTAGTCGAGGAGGTCTTCTATTTGAATATTGGTGGAATGCTTACCGCTCTAAAATGAAAGGAAAAGAATTATATGCTACCCCTTGGAGCTTTGATGACCCAATGAATACACCGAATGGAATTGCTGATCCTGAAAAAGCAGTAACCGCTTTTAGCGAAGCGATGGATAAGATGAAGGAAAAATATGATAGCTGGGATTTGGCCTGGGGAGATATTCACAGGCTTAGATTGGGTGATGTAGATTTGCCTGTAGGTGGTGGGCCAGGCGGACTAGGTTGCTTCAGAGTTTTATGGTTCAATGAAACAGATGATAATAAACGTAGGATTAGAGGTGGTGATGGTTGGCAATTAGCAGTAGAGTTTAGTAATCCACCTAAAGCCTATTCCATCCTTGCCTATGGTCAGTCGAATAATCCTGATTCACCTCATCATACAGATCAAACAGAGCTTTTTGCCAACAATAAAATGAAGGTGGTAAGATATGCTGAAGATGATGTGAAGAAGTATGCTATAAGATCATACAAACCAGGAGAATAAGTTGCTGGTTGTTGGTTCTTGGTTTTTAGCTCAATCCAAGAACCAACAACTAACAACCAGCAACTACTCCACTTTTTCAAACCATAAATTCCTCACTCTACCATTCGAAACATGAATACCTGTCACCTTACTTCCTTCCCACTTAGCTTTTACCTCTCTAAAGAAAGATGCCGATGCTCTTAAATCATCTTTTGAATAAGGAGTCAAAGTAAAGTCATTGTGCCTGTTGTGCTTTGCAACCAATTTATCTTCTTCTATCACAAACTCATAATAAGCATCCACCTCAGGACTGTAGTATTTTCCAGTATAAATTTGGAGAGATTGTGTACTCATTTCAATCGGTTTCCTTAGGGGATTCCTTCCTCCTCCAGATGATCGTTCTGGTTTAGATTCAGTAAAGTGATCTTCAAGATAGAGATCAGCTACTGCAACAGATTTTGGTCCTGGATTTGCTCTGGAAAAATTAGCAATTACGACTACTCCTGCCTTTTGCTCAGGATAGTACAAAAAATTAGAACGATACCCTCCAACAGAACCACCATGTGTATACAATTTAATTCCTCTGTAAGAAGTATTTCTAATCCCTAATGCATAAGTAATGGTATCACCACTAGTCAGAATGCCTCTCTCAAGCAAACGGTTGGTCGCTGCAGCACCACCCACTGTGCCATCCGCAAAATTACCCATCCATTTTGCCAGATCCTCTACAGTAGTGTAGACATTACCATTTCCCATATAAGTCCAATACTTAAGTGGTTGGATGAAGTTCCCGTCAGAAACACTATAAGAGGTAGCCGTCTTTTTATAAATTTTGGTTAGATCTTCTCTGTAATTGGTATCATCCATCCCAAGTGGATCGAAGATATTTTCTTTGGTCCAATCCTGATAGCTTTGTCCGGTTACTCTTTCTACAATTGCCGTAGTTAGGTTAAAGCCAGTATTACAATATAAGTATTCGGATCCGACCGGAAAGTTTAAATCTTTTTGACGACTGATGTATCTTAGAAGGTCTTCATTGGTCATATTGTCGCCGCTTCTCCATCCTGCAAGGCTCAACATGGATTGAAAATTACGCAATCCACTGGTATGTGTTAATAAGTGACGGATGGTAATCGTTGTCCCAAAGTCAGGCAATTCTGGGATGTATTTGCGAACATCATCATCAATTGAAAGTTTACCCTGTTGCTCAAGCAAAACCATTGTAAATGCAGTAAACTGTTTGGAAACTGAAGCAATATTAAAGATGGTCTCGGTAGTATTAACTACATCATACTCCAAGCTGGCCATACCATATGCTTTGGAGAAGATGATTTCACCATCTTGAACAATGCCCACTACTCCACCAGGAGTTTCTGTGCTATTCCATTCTTCAAAAATAGCATCAATCTCTTTTTCCATCTTATCCATGAAAGATTGAGCAAAAACGAAGCAAGTAAAAAGAGTAAATAGAGTAAGGAAAGTAAGTTTTTTCATATTCATTAGTTAGTAGGTAGTTGATTAAGGTTGAGTGTAATATTGAAAAAATAGCTATTTGTAATACTGCAGTATTACTAGAGTAGACTCATCACCACACGGCGTGAGGTGATGAGTCTACTCTAAAATAAAAATCTTACACTAATAAATTTGGGGGAACTAAAAATCTTAGCCTAAAATTATTGGA
>JBCBCD010000714.1:0-4237 GCA_038530915.1 Bacteroidota bacterium | reverse complement strand
AATCAATAGAACAGTTGTCAAATGAACCTCCTTCTGGAACCGCCATTTCAAGTGTATGTGATGGTTATCATCACTTAACATCTACCCAGACCAGCTCTTATAATTACAAAAAGGGCTGGGGAGAACTTACCTATGTGACACTAGAAGGCGATTTCACCTTTACAGCAGAACTTAAAAGTAAAAGCTCCAATGGAGTAGCAGGTATTATGGTGAGAAAAGGTGGCCACGCCGAGTCCATCATGGGCTTTGTCGGTCAACATGGCTTCAATATGGATGGTGGAATGACACTGGACGGCAACAGTAGAATGATAAGAAAGGGAAGAAGTCGTGGAAGTCGTAGGGTAGTCTTGACAGTCACTCGCCAAGGTGATATCGTTACCTTCACCCAAGGAAGAAGTGTTTTATTACAACTGAGTTTAGATCTAGGCACAAGTGCACAAGTAGGTTTATTCCTAAGCAGTACCAACAATCAGGAAGCTACTGCCAGTTTCAATAATGTATCCTACAGCACCAATAACACAAACGCATCCATACAAATGTCCCCTTTGATTGAACAAGAAAGAGCAGTATCCCTCTCAAGTGAGCAAGCAATAACAGTGTCCTCCTTGAGTGAACAAGAAAAATCTGTGTCCCCTTTGAGTGAACAAGCAAGAGCAGTGTCCCCCTTGAGGGGGTTAGGGGGTGGAAAAAACACAGCCAACCAACTAACAGACCTAAAAACCTTCCCCAACCCAACCAACGGCCCCGTCAATATCGACCTAAAAGCCTTCATCGGCAACACAGCCACTTTAAAAGTCCAAAACCTAAACGGACAAGTCATTTACAATAAAAACTTAGGTCTAGTTGCTCAAAGCCAACAACAGATCGATCTGAGCAGGCTGGAAGCTGGCATGTATCTCTTGATCATAGAAAGTACAGGTCAAATAGCTACTAGCAAACTGTTGATACAATAGATGTAGTAGCTTTATAATTCATTGAGGCTGGCTTCTCTTTTTAGAGTTGCCGGCTTTTTTTGTTTCGTGTTTTGTGTTCTGAGTTGTTCGCTCCACCTTCTACTCCCCCATACGAGGACGACATACACGTCATGTATCTGCAAGAGCAGTTTCCCCCTATGAAAGGGCAGAGGGTGGACCTCAACAACCAACAACCAACAACCAACAACCAACAACAATTTCCTTATAAATAATCCCCTTCCTAAAGACATAACTCCAACTAAATACATTTTCATTGGCATTTCTTCCACTTAATCACTAAGTTGAGTCATCAAACTACTACTTGGCATGATTGTACGTTGGATACACATCATTTTTAGTTTCCTTTTGTGTTGCTCCTTGATGGCTCAGGAGACCCCAGCAGAGCTATTGCCTCCTCCTCCTATGGTCTCTATATCGAGTTATGGCTTAAATAATGGTTTGGTAGAAAATTGCCTTTCGGGAGCGGTTTTAGACAAAAAAGGAAGGTTGTGGTTGAATCCATGTGAGTATGCTGCTTCGGAACGGGGTAGAAACTTTTTTCAATTTGATGGAACAAAGTCACATTTTTTTTCCATAAGAGAAGAGTTACAAAATGCAACAAAGAAAAGAGTACCACTTTTTGTAGCAGGTGAAACCAAACAAGGTTTTTTATTTGGAAGTGACCGATTGCGTAGTTCTGCTTTTATGTGGCATCCGGATACCAAAGAACAATACTTTTTTGATTTCGAAGAAGATGAAAGGCTAATAGGAATTACTGAAGCAAATGAGTTGGGACTTTTTAGCCTTGTCAAACAGGAAAATACACTTCGTATTTACCACTTGCATCCCAAAGAGAAGAAGTTGATAGGAAAAATTCAAGTTCCTAATATCAGCGAATTAGTCAATATGGGTACAACAGAACTATTTCCTTTTGTATTAAGCAAGCAGAAACTATGGACGCTTACAATGGCGCCCAGCTTAATAAGTTTTGATCTAAAAAAGCAGGAATTTGAAGTAAAGCCTTTGGAATCATTTTTTGGTGTGAAACCTATCAAACGATTTTGGCCTTCAAATGATGTCTTTCTAAGAAAATTGCGGATATTATCTATTACTGAGGATGAGTTGTTTCTCTTTCTGGGGCCTTATGGGTGGTACAGTTATAAGATATCAGAACAAAAAATAGATCCTATAACTTGGCTTAATGAAATATTTGTCCAAAAGGGAACTGAGAATTTATTCATCAACATGAGTATAGACTTAAAGGGGAATATTTTGTTCCAATTTGGGGATTACAGTTATGGTAGACTTCCAGAAGCTGATAATGTCAGTTTTTTGCCTACTATATTAATGGATCAGAACAGAAAATTGTATGATTATTCTGTCTTGACAGAAAGAATAAAATCATCTAGTCAATACGACAATGTATTGAGCTGGGCAGGAGAATATTACAGTAATGATTTTAAGCAAGAGATGGTTTGGGCTACTTTTGCGGGGCTTTATACCGTAGATCTTCAACCACAGGCAGGTATACGTACTTACCCCATGAGTTTGGGTAGTAGAGCCATAGCAGAAATAGATAGCCAGAATATTATCTTTAGTTCAGACATAAAGTTGCATGCCATCAACCTGAATCAGGAAAAAGAAGTAAAGAATTTGAATCTTATTTCAAAGCCCAATGTACATACCTCAATTATTCCCTTTAAAGGGCGACAAGTTTGGTTGACTTCAGGCAATCAATTGTTAAAATACGATTATGAAAGCGGAAAAGTCGATACAATTGACTTGGGATTGATGATTGAAAAATTTGGTTTTGTAGCAGAGGATCAAATGATTTTTTTCCCTTACAAAGCAAATGCTTTTCTGTATAACATAAATACCCGGCAAAAGAAAGATGTATTAATAAAAGGACTTCCTTTTAAGCTCGATATTCATATAAATGACATATACATAAGTTCCGAATCATCAATATGGTTAGCGACCAAAGATGGCTTATGGCACATCGATAGAGCAAAGGAGGAAGTCAAACTCTATGATACGGATGATGGCTTGCCGGAAAACCACATCATGTGTATTGAATTGGGAGAAAATGGTAAGCTATGGTTGGGCACACTCAATTCGGGGGTGGTGATTTTTGATCCGGCTAACAATTCAAGCAAGGTGATATCCGAAGTCAATGGCCTATCAAAAAATATAGTTACTGCTATTTTAACGGATGAAGAGCAAAATCGCTGGGTGGCCACCTTTGATGGCATTACTGTGATCTCACCTCAAGGCAAAGTATTATTTGAATTATCTGAAGAAAATGGCTTGACACATAATGAATTCAACAAATCATCTTATTTAAAGCTGTCGGATGGACGCATGATTTTTGGTGGTGTTGAAGGACTCAATTTAATCGATCCCATTGAGGTGAAAAAGTTATTTGAAGAGGATAGGACCTTAAATATATATCTGAACAGCCTAACGTACTACGACAACGAGAAGGAGAAGGAAAGCATTTATACAGGAGATGTAAGTTTCAACAAACCCATACTGATTCCTTCGGCCAACAGGTATTTGAAACTGGATTTTGCCTTATCTGAGTACGGCAATACTATGAACCATACCTATGCATACAGAGTAATACCAGCTAAGAAAAAGGTGGAAGCCAATAATACTATGGAATGGATCAACCTTGGTCCGGTGTCAGATTTAACACTCAATACCCTAATGGCAGGAGATTATGTAGTTCAAATTCGTGGTTTTGACCAAAAAGGAAAGGAGGCTATGGCTTTCTTAGAAGTGCCCATAAAAGTAGAGCAGTTTTTCTATAAGACATGGTGGTTTTATGTGTTGTGTTCGATTCCATTTTTACTAGGAGCCTTTATTTGGATACGTAGAAACTTTTCAGAGCGAAAACAACTACAGGTAGAAGTAGAAAGAAGGACCCGTCAAATCTTAGAAGATAAAGAAACGATAGAAAGTCAAGCTGAAGAACTACGCAATTTGGATAGGGCAAAAAATCGATTCTTTACCAATATCTCGCATGAGTTCCGAACACCACTGACCCTCATCTTGGGTATGGCCGATCAGATAGAGCAAGAGTTTAAAAAATCCAAAGAAAAGACCAGCCTGATTAAAAAAAATGGTGCCAATCTGCTCGAATTGATCAATCAGATGCTGGAACTCCAAAAACTGGAAATTGATCAAATATACTTTGCAGCAAAGGGATGATGTCTCCCAACTGCATGTTCAGTGTCAACTTATCTGCATCCAGTTTTTGGAGTTCCAGCATCTGATTGATC
>JBCBCD010000713.1:0-4238 GCA_038530915.1 Bacteroidota bacterium | reverse complement strand
CAGATGTTTGGCATTCCTGAACCACCAGAAGAAATAGAAAAAGATTGGGTCGTATTGATGAAGAAAATTTAATTTTTTGCAATGAATAATAATTTAGTTACCATTTTGCTGTTGCTTGCGTTTGCCACCTTTCAATGTAGTGGCCAATCTGTACAAGACTTACTCGATGGATATAGTGAACCGGAGGGAGTAGTTTGGGATGCACAAACAGCTACCATTACCTTTCAGAAATCTGGCATAATTCCTTTTTCTCAAAATGGGTGGGATGTACCTGCCAGTGTCAAAAAGATATTCATTAAAGCCAATGTAACCATCACAGGAAGGTTCGATTGTGCCCACAATTTGCTTATAGAGGGAGAAGATAGAACTACTTCTGTATTATTCGGTACTGATCAGCAAGGCTATGCAAAGCAAAATGGTGGTGGGGACAAATTATCTGCGATAAGAGTGACAGCAGGGAATGTTACTGTAAAGAATCTTACTTCTCGTAATTCCAAAGGTTTTCATTTTACAAGTAGGGGTAGCAGTGGCTTTTTTGAAATCATTGATTGCGACTTGTTGGATGTTCGAGGAGGTGGAGGCAACAATAGCGATGGAATAGTTACATGGGGTGGAGGAAGAGTAAAAAACTGTTACATCGCCTCTGGTGATGATGCCATTAAAGTTTATAGCGATATTATTGTAGAAGATACCCATATAGAAATGATTCAAAATACCATGCCCATACAATTTGGGTGGGGTAACTATGGAAGTGGAGCCGTGGGGGTATTTAAGAACCTTAAAATTACAGGTACCAGTGGACGATTCAACGCCGGTAGAGCTATAATAGCTGCCAGAACAGGTAACTATGATAAAACCTTAACTATAGATGGTCTGGAAGTTGATAACCCAAATGGAAGTGTTTTCAGTTTTCGGGAAGGTATGGGTACGTTCAATATTACCATTACCAATGCAAAGATCAATGTCCCTACTCTAATCTCTGATTGGAACAATGGAGTACAAGGAACCATAACAATATGTGGTCAACAAATTAATCAAAACTCCACTCAAAATAATTGGGACTGTTTCAATAGTACTGCTACCAAGGAATCTTTTTTGGGTCAAAAGTCAATTTTTGTATTTCCCAATCCTGTGTCGGATAGGCTCCACTTAAATGAAGGAGATGAAACTCCATTATTTAGTATATATGATAATTTGGGTCGCCAAGTTTTAAGTGGCCAATACAATAAATCAGGCTTGGAGTTTAACAGTCATCCATCAGGAACATATTTCATTCGATTAGATAATAATCAAGTCATCCCATTTGTAAAACAATAATCTTCAGCATATGAAAAGCAAATACATTTTGGCAATTGTGGGCCTTCCGGTTTTGATCTACCTTTCAATCTTTTTTTCTCCTACAGTTGAAAAAAACACGCCTATCACTACTGTCAAACAAAGGCCTAATGTATTGATGATTGTAGTAGATGACATGAATGGTTACAGTTCGAAAGATCAATATCCATTGATCCAAATGCCCTATCTAGATAAATTCAGGGCGCAATCCATCAATTTTGTAAGTGCTGCTTGCAACGTTCCTATCTGTTCACCTTCCAGAGCATCTTTTTTAAGTGGTCTTTTTCCACATCATACAGGTGGATATTTCAACGGTGGCCAGGCATGGAATAAATCTGAAGTTCTACAACAAATCAGAAGCTTGCCCGAGTGCTTTAAGGACAATGGCTATACCACCTGGGGTGGCGGTAAATTATTTCATACCCCTTTAGAAAAAGCTCGTGAACAGCAAATGTGGGACAACTATCCGGTTTTTAAAGGAGGCTTTGGACCTTTCGGCGATGAGAAGTTTTGGCAAAAAGGAAGTCGTTTTAGAAATATTCAACCTTGGGAAGGTCCCGACACTGATTTTCCTGATGTGAAAAATGCAAATGCTGCTGTAGAGTTCTTACAAGAAGAACATGATCAACCATTCTTTATGTTTTATGGCCTTTGGCGTCCACATTCTCCTTACACTGCACCTAAAAGATTCTATGAACTCTATGATAAAGCAGCTATCACTCCTCCTAAAGGTAGAACCTTAAAAGATTTAGATGATGTACCTCATTTAGCTACCCTCTTAGTGGATTCACTGAAAAACTACCAAAATGATTTTGCACTTACTGATAGTTTGTACCTGGAATTTATACATGCTTATTGTGCCAACAGTTCTTTTACAGATTGGAACCTGGGCAGAGTTATAGAAACACTAGACAACTCTCCTTATGCAGAAAATACCATTGTAGTTTTCTTTTCAGACAATGGGTTTCACTGTGGTGAAAAAGAAAGATGGGGCAAATCTACCCTTTGGGAACAAGCAGATTATGTACCTATGATGATCCGTACGCCTCAGACAAAGGGTGCCACTTCAAAAGCTCCGGTTAGCTTAATAGATGTTTATCCAACTTTGATTGATTATTGTGACTTGAAAGCACCTGAGCACCAGTTAGATGGCAGAAGCATTGTACCATTACTTTCAAAACCTAACAAAAAATGGAACTACCCTTCCTTAACAACTTATGGAGTTAATTATTCTTCAGTACGCGATGCGCGTTATCGCTACCTCTTGTATCCTGATGGCACAGAAGAACTTTATGATTATGAAACAGATCCTTTTGAGCAAAACAACATTGCCGCATTACCCAAAATGAAAAAAATTAAAGCTGAATTGGCCAAACACATTCCCAATGAATGGGCTCCAATAACAGGTGGAAGACTCAGTGTAAGAAGAAAATTTGAGGATGTCATGAGGGAACCTATGAGTAAATAAAAAAACAATGTTTATAAACGATAGAACAAAGAGGCAGAAACAAGCACCACTAAATTGCATTTCAATAAATGGAATTGATATGTTTAATAGATCTATTTTAATCGCTTTTGCATTAACGTTTTCAAGTATCTGCCTTCTGGGGCAACCCGACACTTATCAGAATCCCATCATTCCTGGTTTTCATCCTGACCCTTCAATTTGTCGAGCGGGTGATGATTACTATTTGGTCAATTCTTCTTTTGAATGGTTCCCGGGAGTTCCCATTTTTCACAGCAAAGATTTAGTGAATTGGGAGCGCATTGGAAATGTATTAGATCGTCCTTCCCAACTAGACATAGGTGACAACGTAGGTATTTTTGGTGGCATATGGGCTCCTACCATCCGTTATCACGAAGGAACTTTCTACATGATCACCACCATGCAGCCGGGTAATCATAACTTTTTTGTCACGTCTAAAGATCCCAAAGGTCCATGGTCTGATCCTGTCTGGTTGAAAGAAGCACCGGGGATTGATCCCACCATCTTTTTTGATGATGATGGGAAGACCTATTACGTTGGTTCATACAAGCCTGAAAATCCAGCATGGAATGAAGAAAGGCACATATTTGTTCAGGAGTTAGACTTGAAAGAAGGAAAACTACTTGGAGAAAGAATCCATATTTCCAGCGGGCATGCTGCCAATGCCAAGTTTTGCGAAGGACCTCATATTTACAAGCGCAATGGCAAGTATATTTTGTTGACTGCTGAGGGCGGCACTTGGGAAAATCACGCCATCACGGCATTCTCTGCCGATGCCATTACAGGTCCCTATACTCCGTTAACAACCAATCCCGTATTGACGCATCGCCATTTGGGAAAATCTTCTAGTATTACTTCAGTTGGGCATGCAGACTTAGTAGAAACACAAAATGGAGAGTGGTGGGGTGTAATGCTTGGTGTTCGGCCTGTCGAAGGCCCTCACTATTATTTGGGTAGAGAAACCTTTATGACTCCAGTGGAATGGGAAGGTATCACACCTATTTTTAGTCCGGGCAAAGGAAGGATACTTGAAGAAGATAAGCGTCCTGATTTACCATGGACGCCCTTACCTAAAGATCCACAAAGAGATGAATTCAATAGCAACAAACTACATCCGGTATATAACTTTTTTCATACCCCTAATAAAAACTGGTGGTCAATAGATCAAAATAAAGGCCATTTAACATTAGAACTGCAAAGTAAGAAGACCAATGACAATTCTGACTTTAGCTTAATTGCCAGAAGACAAGAACAATACAGTTTTGAAGCCAGCTTAAAGATGACATTCTCTCCAACGAAAGAAGCCGAATCAGCTGGGATATTTTATGGACAGCACGCTTATGCTCACTTTAAATTAGAAGTAAGCATGGTAAAAAATCAGCAAGTGGTCCAATTAAAGAAAGTATATAAAAACCAT
>JBCBCD010000712.1:0-4243 GCA_038530915.1 Bacteroidota bacterium | reverse complement strand
CATGTATTTAGATTCTTCACTACCAAATAAGGTAATGATTGCGGTTTGTCTTTTAAAGTCTTTCAATAATCTCAAATCTGTAATATGCTTCTTCTTTTTTGATCCATAAGCTTTCAAATAAGTATTTAGGCCTTCTTGGGTACCAGCTTTATTTCTTAGGCTACTATACATACTTGCATGAAGTGAATCGTTATGATAGGCATAGGTATTAACAAACCTAGACTCATTTTTGTATTTGAAAAGTAGATATTCTTCAGCTTCTGAAAAAGTGTTTTGAGTTGTATCTGTCACATAAGTGAAGTTGTAGAAAATGGTATAATCTACCAACTGGGTTTGTGACTGCAATAAGTTCAGACTGAACCAAAAGAGCGCGCAAAAAATTAGGTATTTCATAACTAGAAATTTTATTGCTCAAGAATTAAATCAAAGCGCTTGCTGAAAATTTCTTTCATTCTTATTATTTGTTCTCCGGTAAGTGTTGATAAACCAAATGGTGATTTTGGATCATCTTTTTCAGCTGTTGAGTAGGCCACATAAGTCTTTCTATTTATTTGTTGCAGGTATTTTTCTCTTATAAATTCAGGATGAATATAACGCATACTTGGAGCAAGATTCATACTTATTAATTCAAATTTATACCACTTTTGAGAATCTACTACCTTAATAATTAAACCTGGTAAGCCATTAAAGACATATGGTCCATCAGTGATGGGAATTTCAGTAGTATACCATGCTATATAATCTCTACCCCCATAAGTTGTAGTAGCTTTTAGGCAATTAAGCCCTGAAATTTTTTTAGTTTCATTTTCTAAATTCCACTTCAATTGTAGTGAGGTCATCAGACATTTGACTCTATGGCTATTGTATAATACAATTTTCGCTTGTCCTTTTTCAAAATCTTTTAGTAAGCGTAAATCGGAAATGCGTTTTTTCTTTTCTTTACCTACTGCTTGCATGTAGGCATTTGCGCTTTTCTCCTTATCTGCCATATATCGAAACTTATCTAGTAAAACATATTCTAAAGAATCATTGTGGTGAGCGTTTGCATTTAAGAATCTAGATGTATTTTGGTGTTTGAATAAAATATATTGCTCGGCATTCGAGTAAGTGTTTTGAGTCGTATCTGTTATGTAAGTGAAATTATAGAAAATGCTGTAGTCAACTTTCTGGGTTTGTGCTTTCAATAAATTCATACTTAAGCTAAAGAGTACGCAAAGAATGAGGTGTTTCATAACTGGCGGTTTTATTGTTCAATGAGTAAGTCATAGCGATTTTTTCGTCTTTCTTTGAGTCTAGCGAGTCGCTCTCCGCTTGGATCTGGAAGGCCAAACACTACTTTAGGATTCTCTTTTTGAGCAGTTGATTCGATTATATAGGTTGGCCTATCGAGTTGTTTGAGGTATTTTTTTCTTACAAAATTTTGATCTATATACCTTTTTGTGGACTTGAGTATCATATCGTTGATGGTAAAAGAATACCAACCTTTTGAATCAACTACTTTTAGAATAAGCCCAGGAAGGCCATTGAATACATAAGGTCCATCTGGAATAGGAATTTCGGTAGTATACCAGGCTGTATAAAGTCTTCCACCATAATGAGTTGTTGCTTTTGAACATACTTGTCCGGCAATTATTTGAGTTTCATTGAGTAAATCCCACTTTAAATCTATAGCAACTTCCATGCATTTGGTTTCTGAGGTATTGTAAAGCAAAATAGTAGCAATATGGCTTTTGAAATCTTTTATCAGTCTTAAATCTGAAATATGCTTTTTTCTTTCTTTCCCCACAGCTTGAATATATTCATTTGCCCCTTCTTGAGTGTTTGCTCTTGCACCTAGTTTATTGAGAAGAATGGTTTCTAGTGAATCATTATGATGAGCATGCATATTGATAAACCTGGATTCATTTTTGTACTTGAATAACATATATTCTTCCGGCTCAGAGTAAGTATTTTGGGTCGTGTCTGTGATGTAAGTGAAATTGTAGAAGATGGTGTAATCTACTTCTTGTGTTTGTGCATCTACCGTAAAATGGCAGAAAAAGATAAAAGGAAGGATCAATGGCAGGCATTTCATAACTGTAAGTTGTTTTAAAGGAAGTGTTTCAAAATGTATGATGTATTATATTATTGTTCCAGCGGGACAGAAAATGGTTAGCCAGAAAATGTGATGGAATGATGTGTGCCGATAGGTACACTATATATTGCATACCTATCGGCACGCCTAATAAATGGCTTACATTACAGACTAACCATATTTTGTCCTTATAGGGCTGCAATATTTTATCATCATACATTTTACTACACTACTGTTGTGAAAGATTTCTATTAAAATAAAAGAATGAGATTCATTTGTCAATCAGTGTGCTAAATGTTGGACAAATCTTTTGTTCGGTTCGATTGGTAAGAAGAGGAACCTTTTTGAGCGATATTTCGTATTTTTAGTCGTAAACCTCAATCAACTCTATCATATGAAAGACAATTCCCAAAGAGGCAGAATCGCTCAAATACTTCTTCTGGTTATGCTGGGCTTGGAAGTAGCTATGATGATATCTGGCCTATTACAATCTTCTTTATTGACTAAATTGGAGAACGGAGATTATGTCTCCGATCAAGCGATCAATTTGAATGATTTGCGAGAAGGAGTCATTGGCATTGCTTATTTTATAGCTTATGTTATTTCAGCCGTTGTCTACATTCAATGGTTTAGGAGAGCGTATTACAACCTGCACCAGAAAGTGAATGTACTCACATATACGGAGGGTTGGGCGGCCGGAGGATGGTTTGTCCCTTTTTTGAATTTGGTGCGGCCTTATCAGATCATGCGTGAGCTTTATGTAGAGAGCAAGATTTTATTGTCCAGAGGTCAGGAAGAAAGAAAATCTGCTAATTTGATTTTTATTAATGTATGGTGGGGATTGTGGCTGGTTTCCAATGTCTACAACAATATTGTTACAAGGGTGGTATTGGATGCTGAAAGCATGGATGAGCTTATTTTGAGTACCAATTTGGGAATTATTGGAAATATCATTGGCATCCCATTGGCGATTCTTGCGTGGAAAGTAGTGCATGATTATGCCCTATTAGAGCCAGAATTGGCTTTGTTAGATAACGATGGAGAAGATGATCAAACCATTCCATCTTTTAAAGGGAGAGATGATATTTTGGATGTGCCGATATAAGTGAAATGATTCTTGAACCACGTTCTGGCAGATTTGTCACAATGTGGTTCAAATTAAATGTTTAATAATAAATATTTAATGCCTTCCCGGCAATTCTTTTACATAGCGAGAATACTTTTCATGAAATTGTTTTTCTTCTAAAGTATCAGTTGCTTTATCTAGCTTAGGAAATTTCTTTTGTGAAGCATTAATAGGAATATTGATGGTCATAGCTCTATAACCGTTGTTATTTCCTTTAATTGGATACAATTCTAAAATTAGTCCTGGTAGTCCATCAAAACCCATTGGGCCAAAAGAAAAGGGCAAGTCTTCAGTAAACCAAGCAATTGCTACATATTGCATGATTGAATCACGGCCATATTTTGAATAGGTAGTTGTAGCTTCCTTGCATAAGTAATTGCCCACCTTCTTAGTTTGTCCTGTGAGTTTCCAATCATATTGTTCATAGGGTTTTATTATATGAGTTATACTTTTATCCAAGCCTGATTTTCGTTGTTCAATGCGACTCTGGTTGGGATGATCTAAAAAAAATGTGCTATATCCTTTTCCAGTAATTAAGGCTGTCTTGTAGGCCAAGCCGTCGTTTCCTCCACCTAATTCATCGATATGGCTGAAATGAGAAGTTTTTTGATTGAACAACAACTGATATTTAAATGCTCCACTCATCCTCATGGATTCAATAATTTCATCTCCTACCATTGCCCACACTTCAGGCTTATTTTTCTTTAGGGAGTCATTGGCTTGTTGTAGGCGTTCTTCATCTAATAGCGTTTCATAGATAATTTTGCCTATTATAGTATCCGTATCAGTTTGTGCATTGATTTGAAGATTGGTAGTAAATAGCAAGCAGCAAATTGAAAGAGAAAATGTAAAGTAATTCATAACTGACCGTTTAATTGATTTGTAAATTTTACCACTAAATAAATAATTAGTGGATTAAGTAAAAGACAGCCTCGTTAAAAAGTGTTATTACTTTTTTTATTTATTGTTTTGTTGTAAGGAATTGATTACTAGTGTTTTAATTGGTTTTCAGAGAATGGTTCTAATTGATTTTTCTTAACAAT
>JBCBCD010000711.1:0-4246 GCA_038530915.1 Bacteroidota bacterium | reverse complement strand
ATCCATTTAAATCACACCGTATAGATTTCTTTACACTGCTTTTATTAATGGAGGGTGAAATGACCCACGAAGTGGACTTTGTAGCCTATAAAATGCTAGCGGGAGACGGTCTTTTTGTATCCAAGGAACAAATTCACAAATTTGATGAATCACCAGGTTACAAAGGATACATATTGATTTTTTCAGAAGAGTTCCTAATCCGGCATTTATCCTTATCTGCTTTTTCCAAAATTAGTTTCTTATCCAATTACCATTTAAACCCATCCCTATTCAAAACTTTCGATGACATTAATGTATTTATGAACGCGCTTAAAAGAGAGTTATCCTTTGAGCTTGGCACAATAAAGGATGACATCGTTGCTTCCATGTTGACTGTATTTTTATTAAAGGCTCAACTATACACGAGCCATGCGTTGAAATCATATTATGGAGATTATGGACAATTTGCAAAGTTTCAAAATCTTGTCGCTTCAAAATATATGGAATCCCGCTCCGCGCGATATTATGCCAGTCGTTTATTCTTGCCCTATAAACAATTGAATAAACTCAGTAGGGTATTTACTGAAATGACTGCTAAAGAATACATCAACAATTACATTATTCTTGAGGCGAAGCGGAGTTTGGCGGCCACCAATACTCCGGTCAAAGAGATTGCCTATGCCTGCGGCTTTAGGGAGGCGACAAATTTTATAAAGTTCTTCAAGAGGATAACGGGAAATACCCCGATGCAGTTCAGGAAAATGAGATTCAAATCGCCTTAAATTCTGAAAGACATTAAACAAATGTAAAACCCACCATGTAATTAGCAAAGTAGTGTTGTAAAGGATAAACGAGATAGGTAGCTAAATGTTATCCTTTTACATATTTCCAACGCCCCTAAACCGATTCCTTCTTTCAAATCAAATTCATTGGAGTGGCGTTTAAAAACTGGAATCTAGCTAGGATTTCGACTAGGGTAAGATACCCTGCAATGTAAGTTTAGTTTTAAGAAAAAGAAGCCTAATCATTTCTTCAATTAGTTTAATCAACAAGCGATATTTTGAAGATAACTTTATCAATATAAACAACTTACACCTATATCAAGATGAAAAAAACAAACAGATTACCTCATGTAATGAAAAAAGTATTCCTGCTGTTTTCCCTAAGTACTTTACTAAGTTTTATTGGAATCAGCCAGGAACAGGATCAAGGCGACCTTCTTGCCACGATGCCTGATGAACTTACCAACGTAGGAACCGGTCAGCCTATAGATTATAAACCCTATAAGTATGCCAAGTTTACGCGTGATATGGATCGTTATCCCGCAGCAACCCCACCCAGTGGGTCATTCAATAAACATGGAGAACTGGAATTCCTAGGCAAGAATGTATTTGGAATCCATTGGTTTGTGGAAGTAGAGGGTTCCATCTGGCACTTTGTTACTGCAGGCTATCCGCACAAAGCGCCCATCGTAATGATTCATGGATTTCCTGAATCGTGGTGGGGGTTTCACGACCAAATGGTTGACCTCGCAAAAGACTATTATGTTATTTCCGTGGACCAATTGGCCTATGGGCAATCGGATAAAAGGCTTAAACAGGATTTGACCCATCAAGGAGTGGCCAAAAGCTTGGTGAAACTGATGGATAAAATAGGAGTCGACAAGTTTGATTTGGTATCACACGACAGAGGCACTTGCATAGCAGACAATATGATGGCAGTTCCAGGGGTAAACAAAAGAGTCACAAATTGGGTCAGAATGCAGCAATCGTTCAACGAGCCTCATGGTGAGCCACGACCCTCGCATGAAAATTTAGCCCATGCTGAGAATTACAAAGACGGTACTATGATAACCGCCACCTACAATTCAGCATGGGTATCCATGCAGTTCACTCCTGAGCACATGGATCGCATCTACAAAGAATTTGGTACCGAAGGCATAGCTGATGCAGTTGCGCAAACCTATGATACCAGCTTTGACATTGAGCTGGAATATCGCATGAGAAACTTGGTAAAACATATGACGATGCCTATACTCTTCCTACAAGCAACGAAAGATCCCGCACAACGAGAGGAAGAATATGCAAGGTCACCTGATTTTGTTAAGGATGGCTATGTCCAGTTTGTAGAGGCCAATCACTTTTCAGCAACAGAAGCTGCTGAAGAAGTATCATTGGCTATTCGAGATTTTATTGAGGGAAAACGCCCACCAAAACTTATCGTTGATTAAAATCCATTTTTAATCATGATAGGTAAAGAAACGAGTGGTTACCACCAAAAGGTGGTACGCTTGGTGGTGGCTGTATTTTTATTGATTGGCATTTCAGCAAATGGTCAAGAACAAGACCAAGAAGATGATTTGGCCAAGGCAATTGGGTCTGGAGAGTTTATCTTCAATGGAAAATTGAGGTTTTGGAATGCAAATGATAATGCGGCAAAGTCCTCCCAAGCCTACACCTTCGGTACTAACTTTGGCTATCTGACCAAGGCGTATAAAGGCTTCCAAGTATACATTGAGGGCGAAAGTGTGGTGGCTATTACTCCCGACCTGTATTTTGACGGTTTGAACGGTCTTACCGATAGAACGAATGTGACCGACCCAGAAACACTTGAATTGAACCAAATGCATATCGCTTACAATGGTTCGTTCAATGATACCGAATTAGAGGTTAAAGTGGGAAGGCAAGCAGCAATTGTTGAGGATGAACGTTTTATAGGTAGGGTTTCCGCAAGACAAGATGACCAGACCTTTGATGCCCTTTATGGAAGACTACAGAATGACCAGAAAGGATTGGCATTTGAGTATGCTTACATGTACCAAGTCAATCGTCTGCTTGCAGAGGAAGTGGATTGGCGAAGTGATTCACATGTTTTTATGCTGCGCTATTTTAAAAACAAAAAGATTCGGTTCGGCTTTTTCTGTCATCTTCTCGACTTTCAGGATGATGCCCCCAATGTATCTAACCAAACCTATGGGATTACCATAGACAGGGGGCCATTACCTGAAGATAAAATAGCGTTGAACTATAGAACAGCTTTCGCATACCAAAGTGATTTTGGTGACAACTCAACGGATTATGAGGCCTTTTTACTAAATCTTGAAGCTGGAGTGTCGTTTCCAAGTTTAGCTAGTTTCAATATTGGATATGAGCTTGCATCCTCAGACAATGGCGTTGCTTCTTATCAGTTTCCATTGTCCACTGGCCAGCGTTTGCATCGAATATCCGATGTTTTTATCGACCCTCCGGCGGATGGATTGCAAAACCCCTATTTCACTGCAGAAGCCAATGATCTCTTTTGGGGTATTGGGGGTTGGTTGGGGTATCATGCCTATTTCTCTGATGAAGAAGGTGATTTTCTTGGGCAAGAAATAGATGTGGTACTGTACAAGCAACTAATTCCAGATTTACTTAGGGCAGAGATAACGTACGGGTCCTTTTTTGGTGAAGAACCCCGTTTTACGGATTTGCACATTTTTGCCCTCGATTTCGTCCTTGAGTTTTGATTGTCCATCCTAGAAAAACTAAAAAAAAATGAATGATTTTTGGAATACTTATAGAAGCAAGGCTCTGGCGCTATTAAGAATAATAGTAGGGTTTCTCATCTTTTGGCACGGTACGCAAAAACTGTTTGGCTATCCACCTAGTGAAAATGGGCATGGAACACTTTCAACCTTGCTTTTGTTTGCTGGTATTCTCGAGTTCTTTGGCGGGATATTGCTATTGGTTGGTCTATTTACCCGTTGGACAGCATTCATATTGAGTGGAATGATGGCAGTGGCCTATGTTATGGTCTTTATAAGTAAATCCTTTTTGCCCATTATAAATGGTGGGGAATTGGCGGTGTTGTATTGCTTTGTTTTTTTCTATTTGTTTTTCTCGGGAGGAGGAGCCTATAGTCTGGACAATCTTTTTTCCACTAGAAGAAACGAGTAAGCCCAGTTTCGTATGAACCCTTTGTTAGACAAATCATGAAGAGGCCCTTTCTTGTTTTTATTGTTGTTCTTCTAAAGTTAATATGGCCATTAGCTGTTAAGAACCCGTTTTTTGAATAGTATTCATGGCAACCATGAAACCGCTCGTGCATATTGTAGCAATACGTGCAGGGGCCCAATTATAGAAAATATAAAATTCTAAACGTTTTGAGTTTAAGCTATTCGAAATCATCAAATTGGTGATACTTATTTAACCAGTTTCAAACTATACGATATGAATATACCTCTGAGCACGAAGACATATCTAAGGCAGGTATCCATATCCGCAGTATT
>JBCBCD010000710.1:0-4247 GCA_038530915.1 Bacteroidota bacterium | reverse complement strand
CGATTTTGATGCGGCCATAAGGAATCTTAGAATTTCAGAAAACTATCCTGATTTCGAAGATGACATTCCTTATTTCCTGACTCAAATCTTTTTTGCACAAAGAAGATATGACGAGCTGATCGCTTATGCTGAACCTAAATTGAATCAACGCGGCATAAAGAACCGAACAGGTATGTACCAACTGGTTGGTCAATCCTATTTTGAGAAGAGCGACTATCAGCGAGCTTTGCCCTATCTTGAATATTATAGCTCTCGAACCAAAAAATTAAGAGTAGAAGAGTTTTACCAATTGGGTTTTGCTCAATACCAACAAGGTAAATATGAAGCGGCTATAAAAAGCTTTCAGGAGTTATCGGATGAAAACTCTTTACTGGGACAAAATTCCATGTTTTATTTGGCTGATGCTTATCTGAAGTTGGGTCAGAAGAGAAATGCTTTGACGCCTCTGGCAACTGCCAAGAAAATGGACTTCGACCCACAAATTCAGGAAGAAGCTTTGTTTAATCATGCCAAATTGGCCTATGAGCTAAATCAACCTAAAGTCGCCATTTCTGATTTACAACAGATACAGCCACAATCAAGGTTTTACACTGAAGCTCAACAGTTGATGAGTCAAATTTTTCTAAACTATAGAGACTATCAACAGGCTTTGACTATTTTAGATAATATTCCTGACAAAACGCCACAATTACTGGAAACCTATCAAAAGGTATCTTTGTACAGGGCTTTACAACTCCTTCAGGAAGATAAACCCAATGAAGCGAAGCCTTTCTTACAGAAATCTTTACAGTTTCCATACGATGCAAATTCTAAAGCGGTGGCTATTTATTGGTTAGGAGATATTGCTCATCAGGAGCAAGAGTTTTTGGCCAGTTCACAGTTGATGAACCAATTTCTAACTTTGGCTCAGACATTGAGAGATCTTCCGGTAGAATCTTCCATATTTACTGCTAATTACATCCAGGGCTATAATTATTTGAAGCAGGAAAACTTTCAGGCTGCACAACAATATTTCCAATTTGTAGTGGATGGTATAGCCAGAAATCAGATGTTTATTGAAAACCAGGAAGTGGCTACACAAATCTTAGGTGATGCTACCATGCGTACTGGTGATTGCTATTTTAAAAGAAGACAATATACACAGGCCATACAATACTATGATCAGGCCATTCAGAATCAATATGCAGGTTATGATTATGCGATTTATCAAAAAGCAGTGATCGAAGGTTTGACTGGAAACATCACAGAAAAGCTATTGGCTTTAGAAAGACTGGGCAATGAAGAAAGGTTTGCCAAATCAGAGTTTGCAGATGATGCGTTATTGCAGTTGGGTTCTACTTACTTAGAGATTGGAAAGTTGGGTCAGGCTTCTGCTCCACTTCAGAAATTGGTAAGTCGTTACCGCCAGAGTTCAGATTTGATCAACCAGGGTTTGCTAAAATTAGGTCTAATCAGCTATAACTCAGGCAACCTTAACGGAGCCATCAATTACAACAAGCAAGTGTTGGAAAACAACCCTAACTCTTCTGAGACTACCCTGGCACTTTCTGCCTTGAGAGAGATTTATATAGATGACTTAGGAAGGCCAAATGATTATTATGCATATTTACAAACCAGAGGCATACAAGTAGATAATTTTGAGCGCGATTCTGTCAACTACCAAACGGCAATGAATCGTTTCCAGAGTGGCGAATACATTAGAGCAATTGATGCTTTCAGAGGATATATTCAGAACTTCCCTCAAGGTTTGTATTTGTTGGATGCCTATTACAACCTGGCTGAGTCTTACAGTTTCTCGCGTCAATTCACCAATGCCTTTGCCAATTATGAATATGTCATTGGCCAAGGTCCAAGTAGATATTATATAGAAGCACTCGAAAAGGCTGCCATTATTGCCTACAATGACCAACAAGATTTCCAAAAATCATTTGATTATTATACAAGACTAGAAGCAGCAACAACTGATCCGGTTAAAGTATTTGATGCTGAAATAGGCGCTTTACGTTCTGCCTATCGGATTGGCAACACCCAAGCGGTTTACAACTTATCAAGTAAAGTAGCCAATAATCCTGCTGCGAGCAATGATCAAAGAGCCTCTGCCAATTTCTACCTGGGTAAAATGGCTTTTGATCAAAACGACTTCGAAACTGCTTTCAGGGCTTTCTCACAGGTTACAACACTAACCAACAACGAGTTAGCTGCCGAATCAAGATATTTGATAGCTGAAATATATTACTCAAGAGGGCAATTGGAACAAGCAAAGGAGATTACTTTAAATGCCAATGCTGAAAGTTCTGCTTATCCTTATTGGGTAGCAAAAAGTGTATTGCTACTGGGTAGCATTCTTTACGATCAAAACGACTTGTACAACTCAAGAGCCGCTCTCGAAGCGCTTTTAGAAAACTACAGTGAAGATCAGGAGATTGTCAACCAGGCAAGAGTTAAGCTCAACCAAGTCAACTTAAAGATTGAACAAAACAGTAGACTCAACCGAGATGCAGGAAATCGTTTGGAGTTCAATAATAACAACAACGGTAACCAATAAACCAAAACCAACACTTTATTCAAACGCAAATTCTAAATATGAAAAATATAATTGCAGCTATCCTTTTGGCATTTTTATGTACTCCTGTTATCATGCAGGCACAGGTACAATCAGAAGAGGTGCAAGTAATCAAGGATTTTGATGCGCGTATCATCAAAACTGAAAAATACAAACTCAATCCAGCGCTTCCACCATTGGATACTTCCAGTAAAGCTCAGCGTTACGATGTAATTGCAAGAATGCTTAATGTTCAATATTTACCGCCTAAGGTACGCCCTACTCCATTCAGAGGCGAAGCCTTAGATGATATTTATAATGGCTATGCTAAATTAGGTGGTGGCTTTCCTAAAGCTTTTTATGGTGATGCTGGTTATGCCTTATTGAATGAGAACATTGAGTTCAAAGGGAATTTATTCTTCAACAGTGCAGACAACAGCACCAATGTTGAAAACCAAAAGTATTCAGACCTGGATTTTGACCTGGGAGGTACTTACTTTTTTGATCAGGGATATGCAGTCAACGCCAATTTAGGCTTTGAATCCAACAACTTCTTCTTGTACGGCTATAATGAAATCAATGCAGAGCAAGATCGCAATATTTCTTTTGCTCCGGAAGATGTTAAGCAACATTTCAGAACCATTGATGTAGGAGCTTCTATATTCAACGGACTACGCACAGAAGCTGATTTCAATTATGAAGCCAGCTTTGATTTTTATCGTTTAACTGATAATTATGCCAGCAAAGAATCAGGCTTGGTTTTGAATTTTATGGGAAGAAAATGGTTTGAGGAGGCACATTCATTAACTGTGAATGTAACAACTGACTTCACTTCTTATCAGGATACTGCCTCACAAAACCTGAATAACATATTTTTGAATCCAGCTTTCCACTACCACAGCGACTTTTTTCAGGTAAAAGTGGGTATAAATATCGCATCACATAAGGATGATTTCTCCTTCTTCCCGGATGTAGAAGTTTCGGCAAGCTTATTGGATCAGGTATTAACTGCTTTTGTCGGTGCTGATGGTACATTGCATAAAAATAACTTCCAAAACTTAAGCGATTACAATCCTTTCATTACTTCTCGGCCTATTTTAAATAATACCAGCTATGTCCATTTGTATGGAGGTGTAAAAGGAGAATATCAAGGCATCAACTACAATGCTCAGGTAGGGTACAAAAGGGCTAATGATTTAGCGCTTTTCCTGGCAGATGGTGATACCATACCAAGGTTTGATGTAGTTTATGATACAGTTGATGTATTTACAATAAGTGGCTCTGTAGCTTTACCTTTATTGGATGATAAATTGAAAATTATAGGTTCATTTGCACAACACATTTATTCTCCAAACCGAGAAGACAAAGCCTGGCATTTGCCTAGTACAGAAATTAATGCCGAAGCTCAGTACAAGTTAATGGAAGACAAACTGACTGTAAAAGGCTCTGTATTTGTTGAAAATGGTGTGCCTTTTAGGAACCTGGATGGGACCAGTTCCAACTTAAGTCCTTTGATAGATATCAATGCAGGGGCTGACTTTCAGTTTACAGACCAATTCGGAGGATTTATACAAATCAACAACCTACTAGATAACAATAGACAGCGTTGGAGATACCATCCTATTTTGGGTATAAATGGTGTAGTAGGGTTGACAGCTAGATTTTAAGTTAGTTGTGTGTTGTGTGTTTAATAATTAAACACACA
>JBCBCD010000709.1:0-4252 GCA_038530915.1 Bacteroidota bacterium | reverse complement strand
TAATTTTTAGTACGTCCAAAATTATACCCATTCATTCAACCTAAGCTATACCTTGCCAACAAAATTGATTCCACTAATGGATTGGGTACAGGTCAAAGGGCAATACCAGGCGGATTATACCTGGACTGCTGCTGCTTTGAATGTAGATAGTTTGGGTAATGTGATTCAAAACAGTCAGAATCGACAAGCCAATATAGATTTTAATTTTGAAGCACTTTACAACAAAGTACCTTATCTGAAAAAGATCAATGGAGGAAGTGGTAATGCTCGACGGCCCAACTTAGGAGGACGAACGGCACCTCAACGGGCTGGAGGTAATGACAATCAGAATAAAAAATCCAATGAAGGGCCAAGTGTTTTTGAAAAGATTTTGATCCGACCCTTAATGACACTTCGACGAGCCCGGTTTAACATTAGTGAACGACTTTCGACCTCTCTGCCAGGGTTTATGCCTCAAGCTAGATTGTTGGGAATGGGTTCAGGATTTGAAGGACCAGGTTTTGGATTTATTGCTGGTTTACAACCTAACATACGAGGATTAGATGAAAGTCAGTACAATACAAGTGAAGACTGGCTGTATGAAGCTTCGCAAAGAGGTTGGATAACACCAAGTGTATTTTTAAACCAGGAAGTAGTACAGGAGTATACTCAGCAATGGGATGGGAGAGCCACGCTGGAACCTTTCCCTGATTTCAGAGTGGATGTTGAAATAAGTAGGCAGTATACAGAAAATCACACAGAGTATTATAAAGATACCAGTTTGGTTGATGGGGTGACAGAATGGGTACATGCTATACCACAGCAATACGGTTCTATGACCATCTCTTTTTCAGCACTACAAACACTATTTAGAGATAGCAGAGAAGACTTAATTGCATTGTTCCAACAGTTTGAGCTGAATCGTGCGGCTATATCAAGGCGTTTGGATCAGACAGGTGATCCTCACGATGATGATAATCTGGCAGCACAAGGTTTTGCGAAAAACTTTGGTCGTACTCAGCAAGAGGTTTTAATACCTGCATTTATGGCCGCCTATTTGGATCAGGATCCTGATGATGTAAACCTGAATATCTTTGACACTCGGCCGAGTTTAAACTGGCGACTGACTTATAATGGCTTATCAAAACTACCTTTGCTGAAAGAGATATTCCAGAATTTCAGTATTTCTCACGCCTATCGATCGACTTTGACGGTCAATAACTTTAATACAGGTCTGGATTTCATACGTACCAGTACGTTACCCGGAGGGCCGATTAATGAGTTGAACAACGATTTTTATCCAAGGTTGGAGATTCCACAAGTGGATATTCAGGAAGGGTTTTCTCCGTTCCTCGCTGTAGATGCTACTTTAATTAGTGGGATGTCCTTTAATGTTGAATATTCTAAGAGTAGACGTTTGGGGATGAGCTTCATTAATAACCAATTGAGTGAAACACAAACAGAAGAGTTGAGTATCGGCTTTGGTTATTTATTGAAAAACTTCCAATTGTTTGGTAATGGTGGAGCCAACAACAATAACAACAATAACCAGCAAAACAACAACAATGGTCGATTGAATCCAGGTAGACAAAGGAGTACAGGCCAGGCTGGAGATATGGATATCAAATTCAACCTTTCTCTTAGAGATGATGTTACGTTCAACCACTTATTGGATCAAGGAATTATTGAACCTACTCGTGGTACCTACTCATTGAGTCTTTCACCCTCTGCTGAATATCGCTTGAGTGATCAGTTGTCGCTGCGACTTTTCTTTGATTACAGAAGAAACGTGCCCAAGACATCTGCTGGTTTCCCAAGAACAGATACAGCTGGTGGGGTAGTAGTAAGATTTACCCTTCAATAAGCTAAAACAGCGTAAAGGCCCACAGGCCTTTACGCTATTTTAGCTTATTGAGTTAAATGTTAGTTAAATAAACATATCTCGTTAAGCGAAAACATAAATTTGTGTTGTTCAATATACACAACACAAAAAACTGATCGCCAAATAGATGAATCAACGAATAATCTGGAGCATAGTAACTTTAATGAGCATAGCTGTTGTTGGAGTAGTATGGCTTCAGATAGATCTGATACGTTCTGCTGCGAGGGTAAATGAAGAGCGGTTTGAAAAAAATGTATACGACGCTTTAAATGCAGTAACAGCTCGTTTGGAAGAAGAAGAACGAAAAGAGATTTACAACTACACTACCAATGGATTTGCGCAGAGGTTTTTTCAAAGAGAATATTCTTCCGGCAATAATAGCTCAATCCTTTCCTTTGATATAGAATCTTCTCTTTCTGTACCCAAAGGATTAGCTCCTTTTAGAACACGTGATTTAAATACGAATCCTTTCAGCGATGAAGACATTAATGCACAACGTTGGAAAGATATGTACATCAAAAATCTGAGCAAAAGGCTTTTGGTTGATCGCATTCGTCTGGATTATATTGAAGAAGCTTTGAAGCAAGAACTTTCTAATAGAGGTATTAATATCAACTATGACTATGCAGTATATTCAAAAAAGAAAAAGAGTCATGTCATTATAAATGGAAATTATGCGGTTGAAGAAAACCAACCTAATGCAGTGATGAATACTCGGGAAGACCTATTTAACTCCCGGTATCAGATTGCATTGTTTCCACAGGAAGTACCATCACCAGGCTGGTTGAAAATATTCTTCCCAAATAAAGTTGGCTTCTTTTGGGAGTCATTGTTATTGAATCTCATTTTCACTGTTTTGCTGGCTGGATTGATCATTGGATGCTTCGCATATGTGATTTCTGTTATTTTTAAACAGAAAAAACTGTCAGAAATGAAGACAGACTTCATCAACAACATGACACATGAGTTTAAAACCCCAATAGCGACGATTTCATTAGCTACAGATTCTATAACTAGTCCGATGATAGCGGGAAATCCGGATAAAGTTCAACGTTTTGCTAATATTATACGTCAAGAGAATAAAAGAATGAACAGTCAGGTTGAAAAAGTCCTTCAAATGGCTCAAATTGATAAGCGAGAATTTTCTTTGAAACTCACGGATATTAATTTACATGAAGTAGTAGCCAGGGCAGTAGAGAATATAAGCTTGCAAGTGGAAAGAAAGGATGGAAAAGTCAAGACAGAATTAGAAGCAACGAAGCCGATTATAGAGGGAGATTTGACACATATTTCCAATATGATCAATAATTTATTGGACAATGCAAATAAATATACACCTGATAATCCAGAAATTTTAGTCACCACACGCAATGTTCCCAATGGTGTTGAAGTTATAGTTAAGGATAATGGAATTGGGATGACTAAAGAGGTGAGAAAGCACATTTTTGACAAGTTTTACAGAGTGCATACAGGAAACTTACACGACATAAAGGGATTTGGCTTAGGTTTAAGTTATGTGAAAGCCATGATCACAGCCCACAAAGGCCAAATTGATGTAAAGAGTGAACTAGGAAAAGGAAGTAGTTTTATATTGACTTTTCCAAATCGAATTAGCAATTGATATTTAATTATAAGAATCTTACCCTTTGAAGAATCTATAAAAAAACTAATCTGGTTTTCCTAAATAATCAGATACGAAAACAACAGGCTTATGTCAGCAAATAAAATTCTATTGGTTGAAGATGATCAGAACTTTGGCGATGTTCTCAAGTCTTATTTAGAAATGCATGATTATGATGTTACACTTGCAAAGGATGGTTTGGAAGGCCTAAACAGCTACAACAAAGGCCAATATGACTTGTGTATCTTTGATGTAATGATGCCTAAAAAAGATGGTTTTACCCTAGCTAAAGAAATCAGAGAAAAAGATGCCGAAATGCCCATCATCTTTTTGACAGCCAAAACCATGAAAGAAGATGTTTTGAAAGGTTTCAAAATAGGTGCAGATGATTACATTTCAAAACCTTTTAACTCAGAAGAGTTGTTGTATAGGATACAAGCAGTTCTCAAACGCAGTGCACAAAAGGCTGATCCTAAAGAAGAAATAAAAGAATTTATTATTGGAAAATATCATTTTAATTTTCCATTAAGAATTCTTACATTTGATGTTGGAGGACAAGATGAAGAAAAAATGAAGCTTTCTCCTAAGGAAGCTCAACTGTTGAGAATGTTCGCAGTTAATCTAAACGATATACTCCCTAGGTCGGAAGCTCTAAAGAAAATCTGGGGGGAAGATAACTATTTTACCGCAAGAAGTATGGATGTTTTTGTCACTAAGTTGAGAAAATACTTAAAGCGTGATGAGAATATAGAGATCGTTAACATCCATGG
>JBCBCD010000708.1:0-4262 GCA_038530915.1 Bacteroidota bacterium | reverse complement strand
TACCACAAAGGGAATTGTTGAAGCCAATAAAGCCAACAGACTAAAGGAGTAGAAATACTGCTTTAGTCTGTTGGCTTTTTTAGCCTCAGCAATTCCTTTTGTGGCCAATCAAAATGCCACTTCCCCAATGACTTTTTTATTAAATGGTTGTACCAATGGCCGCATTTATGTCGACCTTGATGCGGGCGGGTCCAATGATGGAACTTCCTGGACAGATGCTTTCACTTCTGTACAAGATGCTTTGGAAGAAGCATGTGCTTGTGGAAGTGCGGTAGACATTTGGGTAGCCGAAGGGACCTATTATCCGGATGAAGGCGGTACTGCTACACCGGATGATCGCAACAGCACCTTCCAATTGTGCAATAATGTTGCCCTTTATGGAGGTTTTGCAGGCACCGAAAGCATGCTTTCTGAGCGCGATCTTGAAAACAATACAACCATCTTAAGTGGTGACCTGCAACAAAATGATTCTCAACAACCCATAGTTACAGATATAAGTGCCCTGACTGGAAATGACGAAAATGCCTTTAGCGTGCTTACCGGATCAGGTACGGATAATACAGCCCTGCTGGATGGCTTTACCATAACAGCCGGTAACGCCAATCAAGGTGGAGGAATGTACAATGACAATGGTTCACCATCGGTTAGCAATTGTGTTTTTAGTGGCAATAATGCTGCAGTGGGCGGAGGGATGTATAATTTTGGAGCCTCTCCGACCATTAGCAATAGTGAATTCAATGGCAATAACTCTAATAATGGTGGGGGCATGTTAAATACGGCTTCTAGTGCTCCACTGATAACGGATTGTGTTTTTAGCAGTAATAGTGCTGGCCTTGGTGGAGGAATCACTAACTTTGGCAGTTCCGCAACGATTACCAATACGGTGTTTAATGGGAATAACGTTTCTGTCATTGGTGGAGGGGTACTAAATAATTCTTCCAGCTCTGCACAAATTATTAATTGTGTTTTTAGTGGCAATAATGCGGATTCCCAAGGAGGAGGGATGGCTATCAGCTCTACTAGTTCTGCTGAAATCATCAATAGTGTATTCAGTGGCAATAATGCTGCTAGTTTAGGGGGAGGCATTTGGAATCGCTCTTCCAATCTGCCCATCACCAATACCATCATTTGGAACAACCAGGAAAATGGTAGTACCACTGCTCCCGGAGCATCTATTGATAACGATACGGCTACACCCGAAATAGCCAACTCCATCGTTGCCAACTCTGGTGGTAGTGATAGCTGGAATGCTTCTTTTGGAACGGATAGTGGTAACAACCTGGATGTAGATCCGGATTTTAATACGGCCGTCGACCCTGCTACAGCACCTACTACAGCAGGAGACTTCCAATTGCTCTTAGGCTCTCCGGCAAGAGAGGCAGGTGATGATGCAGCTGTGCCCAATGACATTACAACCGATCTAACAGGAATGACCAGATTTCGTGGCGATGCAGTGGATATGGGACCATATGAGGCAGAAATTCCGGTCGTTGTAACGCCTGGTGGAAGTCAATCTGATGATATAGCCGGCGATTTATCGACTACTCAGGGGCTTAGTTGGGGAACCGCCCTAGGAACGCTACAAGATGCCCTCGAGCTGGCTTGTAACAATCCTGAAATCACTCAGATATGGGTGGCAGCAGGGACCTACTATCCGGATGAAGGTGCCAGTCAAGTAGACAACGATCGCAACAGCACCTTCCGCTTGTGCAATGGAGTAGCCATTTATGGTGGCTTTGTAGGTGGTGAAACCAGTCTGGAAGATCGTGACCCTGAAAACAATGTGACGATACTGAGTGGTGACATCGATCAGGACGACGATGCTTTTGAACCGGAAGTAGATAGTGATGCTAATACTAGTACTCCTTCTCAGACCGATCATATTAATGGGAGCAATGCCTACCATGTAGTGACGGGCTCAGGTACAGACAATACAGCCCTATTGGATGGCTTTACGATTACAGGAGGGAATGCTAATGGTTCTGTACCTAATGAAAGGGGTGGAGGAATGTACAATGTAGCTGGCTCACCTTCTATTAGTAACACTACAATTAGTGGTAATAATGCCTCCGGTACAGGAGGAGGAATGGATAATAGTTCTTCTAGTTCACCGAATATTAATCAAAGTAATTTTATTGGTAATACTGCTGTGGGTTCAGGAGGGGGAATGTTCAATTTTTCTAGTTCACCTTCTATAGTAGCTTGCATCTTTAGTAACAACCATGTCATTGAATTTGGTGGAGGAATTTGTAATAATGTTTCTAGTTCGCCTATCATTAGTGATAGTCAATTTAGAATGAATAATGCTAATGACAGAGGAGGAGCAATAGCGAGTATTGCTAGTTGTTTTCCTTTAATTACAAATAGTATTTTTAATGGTAATAATGCTGGTGTAGGTGGAGGAATGTATAATAATAACAATGGTTCTCCGACCATTATTAATAGTGTGTTTAGTGGTAATAATGCTTCTGTCGGTGGTGGTATGGATAACCGTTCTTTTAGCTTTCCTATTATCATTAATAGTGTATTTAGTGGAAATAATTCTTCTTCTAGCTTAGGAGGAGGAATTTATAATGCAAGTTCAAGTTCCCCAACTATCGTGAACACTATTATTTGGAATAATCAGGCATCAGGATCTACTATTACTTTCAATTCATCAATAAGAAATACTAGTGGTGCAACAACAAAAATATCTAACTCAATTATAGCTAATTCTGGAGGAAGTGATAATTGGAATACAGATTTAGGCCAAGACAATGGAAATAACAAAGATGTAGATCCACAGTTCGTTGATCCAATCGATCCTGCTAATGCCCCTACTACTACTGGTAATTACAGTATACTACCTACATCTCCTGCCATCAATATGGGGGACAATGATGCCGATCTGGATGGTACTGGTTCAGGTACAGAAACCATCTCAGATGTACCGACTGATCTGGCTGGTAATGCACGTATATTAGAAGACATCGTTGACATCGGAGCCTATGAAGTTTTAAGTGAACCACCTTGTGGCCCGGAAGATTCTTACATTGACCTTGCAGCAGCTACCTACTACATCCAGCCTTGTGAAGAAACCACAGACTTTACCTATTCTTTCCTCATCAATGATCCATGTGGAGTACCTGATGATTTTAACTTTTTCGAAGATGTAACCGGCAACCGCGGTGGTTTGGGTATCAATGGATCTTCACATGAGGTAAGAGAAAACAGCATTTATGTGGAGTTGAACCTGGTAAATGCTGAAGCTGGAACCTATAATATCACTTTTTCCTATTATGATTTCACTACGGCCAATGCGACCATCACAGTAGAAGCTGCTCCAGAACCCAATACAGAAGATCTATCTTGTAACGATGATGTCTTTGTAACTTTAGATGAAAATTGCAGTGCAGAAGTCACTGCAGACATGGTCTTAGATGGCGACAACATCTGTAATGACCTGTTCACAGTAGTAGTGGACTACGGCATGGGCATGAAGACCGTGGATGAAATAACAGAATGTGGCCAATTCAAATATGAGGTATACCTTAATAATGGTGCATCACCAGATGGTGGTGATGATACCGGCCCAACTCCTCCTGATATGGGGATTGCTCCTGATGTAAGTGAAGATTCACCAGAGTTTGTATGCTGGGGCTACATCACTGGCGAAGACAAAGATGCTCCTGTGTATGAAGAAACTCAAGGTCCTTTTGAAGCGAACATCACTTGTACAGACATCGATTCTTTAGCCAAATACTCTGCTTCTGATATCCAATTGAAAAAAGGAACGGATATCAATGGCATGGACAGTTGCTTCTTTGCAGGTAAGACCTGGGATATATTGGAAGATCAAGGTGTATTCTTTGTCAATGAGATCCATGACAATTGTACTCAGTTCTGTCACCTTGCTTTTGAGATCAACGACATTTTGATGGATGGCGATGTTTGTGAAAGTGAGTTGATGGTCTTGCGTACCATCAGAGTGACGGATGAAAAAGGAAATACCAGCACTTTTGAAGTTCGCTTTGTAGCTGAGCAAATCGAGCTGTACTTTGATGAGTTAGAAGATGAAGACATCGACCTTTGTGAGCATCCAAATGCAGGTGATGACAACTTCTTGTCAAAAGCAGGTTCTCCCTACTGGTACAGCTACTGTGTAGATGCAGAAGGCAATCGTTTGAGAGAATATCTGGATGATCGTTTCTTCCAGGGGACGAATACGGCTTCTTTGTGTGGCTTAGCAGTAAGCTTTGAAGACACCAAACTACCCATCGAGT
>JBCBCD010000707.1:0-4269 GCA_038530915.1 Bacteroidota bacterium | reverse complement strand
CCACTCTAATATTATAAGGATGCACCTAAGTGTTTGATTAACATTTGTTTAGTTGCTTTTTGTTCGCTGATGAGCTAGCTAATAAAAACCTTTACTGGAATAAGATTGGGGTGGAGTGATCACCTCACGCCGTGAGGTGATCACTCCACTTCACTTTCATTAGACTTTTCTCAATTCCCCCGGTAGGGTAAATCCCCTCCTTCCTGTTTCATCCATGTGAACCGATTTTAAATTATAACCACAAATCCATGAAAAGATTACTATTGGCAACTGCCTTTTTGGGGCTTTGTACCTGGGCCTGCGGGCAAGATTATCGACATTTTGACTTTCTGGGGGCAGGACATACCAAAGAGATTACTGTAACTACTAGTTCTGCCAGTAATAACGGCGGCGGACAAAAAACGGTGGATGGCTTTCCCGTTCAGAATGACTTACAACTTAAAGACGCTTCTCGATTTTTAGCACAATGTACTTTTGGTGCGGATATGGCGACCATACAAATGGCCGCTGCTATGGGGTATGAAGCTTGGCTGGATGAGCAATTTGCTCTCCCATTAATATCCACAACCGATGTATTTGATAGATCACAGACTGAAGAAAAAGGTGCTTTTGGCTTTAGAATGATTTGGCTCAACAACAACTTAATGTCTCCTGATTTACTGAGGCAGCGCTTGGCTTTTGTGTGGAGTGAGATCATGGTCATCAATACCAGTACTGATTTATTCGAAGATTTTGGAGTCTTAAGTTCAGTTTATTACGATTCTTTGGCATCCAATGCTTATAAAAATTATAGAAAGCTTTTGATGGATGTCACACTGAGTCCTTCAATGGGACTATTTCTCTCTCATTACAATAATCCAAAGGCCAATCCTGAATTGAATACCCAACCTGATGAAAACTATGCGCGTGAAATCATGCAACTTTTCAGCATCGGTTTATGGGAACTTAACCCGGATGGAACTAGAAAATATGATGCCAATGGCCAATTTATACCTACTTATTCCAATGATGATATTGATGAGTTTGCGGAAGTCTTTACCGGACTTGGTGATGGACGTTCAAATGGTGAATTTGGATTTGTCTCTGAAGACTTTGATGACGGCCTGTTAAATTTTAGGTTACCCATGCGGATGTATGAAGATTATCATGATACCAGTTCAAAACAGTTGTTGAATGGATTGGTCCTTCCTGCAGGGCAAACAGGGATGCAGGACGTTAGTCAAACAATCGATCACCTATCTAATCATCCTAATACGGCACCTTTTATTTCTCAATCACTGATAAAGTTTTTGACGACATCTAACCCAAGTCCTGCCTATGTCAAGCGGGTGGCTGATGTTTTTAAACCACACGAAGCAGAAAACTTCAAAGATGTACTAAAAGCCATTTTACTCGACCCTGAAGCTAGAAATTGTAACAGAACAGATACTTACACCTTTGGTAAGCTTAGAGAACCTTTAGTGCGATGGATGCACTTTTTGAAAGCCTTCCATTTATCCCAACCAGAAGGTTTTTATAATTACGAATTCTTTACATTGAATAATAATATTGGGCAGTCTCCATTGCAAGCTCCCAGTGTTTTTAACTTTTTCCTACCTGATTATGCTCCTCCAGGAGGGATTTCACAACGCTATTTGGTAGCACCAGAATTTCAAATACTCAATTCCACCAACTGTATTGGATTGGTAAATGAAGTCGATCACAATGCAGTTGATCGCTTTTTATTGTTTGAGTTTGATTATGATATTGAAGAAGCAGGAGAAGAACTTCCTGAAGATAATGGCCGTCCAAACAGAGAAGGTTTTGAATACAACCTATTTATGGATTTTTCAGCCGAAGAAACATTAGTTAACGATCCTGACCAATTGATCAATAGATTGGATATCATTTTAGCCAATGGTTTATTGACTGAAGGGACAAAATCAATCATCAAGAATGCTATCCAACAATTGGATAATACAGATGATAAATTGCGTATGGCCATGTACTTGATTTTGATTTCTCCTGATTATGCCATCCTTAAATAAAGATCCCATTCACTTAAATCAAAAAAGAAAATGTCAAAACATAAATATTCACGTCGCGAATTCCTTGGTGCAGCCAGTTGTGCTGCTATAGGAAGTACTACTTTCTTTTCTACCTTATTCAATTTGCAGTCCATGAGTGCGGCTTCATTGAACAATGCCTGGTTTGATGAAGGGGGCGAAGATTACAGGGCATTAGTTTGCATTATGTTGGGAGGAGGTAATGATTCTTACAATATGTTGGTGCCTATCAGCAATGAACATTACAATGAATATACAGCTACACGTACGAATCAATCCCTTCAGCAGAATACGTTGATGAAAATTAACCCTAAGACTTACAATAAAAAAGAATTGGGTTTGCATCCGTCGATGACTGAGTTGAAACAATTGTTTGATCAACAGAAAGTAGCTTTTGTAAGCAATGTGGGTACCTTAGTACAACCAACCACCAGATCGGATTACGACAATGGCAATAAGCTTCCCTTTGGCTTGTTTTCTCATGCTGATCAGGATCAACAATGGCAAACCTCTGTACCTCAAACAAAGTCACCAACCGGTTGGGCTGGCCGCTTAGCAGATATGGTAAAATCGGCGAATTCAAATCAGAACATCTCCATGAATATCTCTTTGGCAGGTAAGAATGTATTCCAATTGGGGCAAAATACAGCTGAATACAGCATTTTACCTTCTGGTACAGGAAGTATAGGGATTAGAGGCTATAATGGAACCTCTACTTTCGATCAGGTACGTACGGCTGCAGTGAAAAGTTTGATGGAAAAACAATACCAGGATGTATTCAAGCAAACCTATGCTGACGTAATCCATGCCAGCCAAAATACACATGAACTATTCAGTGCTGCTGTTGGAAATTCTACCATCACAACTCCTTTTTCAAACAACTATCTCTCTCAAAGTCTAAAAATGATTGCAAGAACGATTAAAGTAAGGCAGGCTTTGGGCTTAAAAAGACAAACTTTCTTTGTCCGTTACGATGGTTGGGATCACCATGATGAGTTACTAAATGCTCAAAATGCCATGCTCAGTGTGGTTTCTAAAGCAATGAGTGAATTTCAAACGGCTCTTGCAGAATTAAATATGGAAGATTGTGTCACCACTTTTACCATCTCAGATTTTGCCAGAACATTGGTTTCAAATGGAAATGGTACCGATCATGCCTGGGGAGGTAATGCCATTGTAATGGGCAGCAAAGTAAAAGGCCAGGAGATTTATGGTTCTTATCCAAGTCTACGCTTAAATCAAGATAATATGCTGGAAGGCGGGGTGATCATCCCTAAAATTTCTACCGATGAATACTTTGCGGAATTGGCACTTTGGTATGGTGTATCTAAAACGGACTTGGTGGATCTATTTCCTAACCTGGGTAACTTTTACAATACACTAGGTTCGACACCACCGATTGGATTTATGAATTTAGTGTAGGGTTTAGGGTTTAGGGTGTAGGGTGTAGAGGGCTAAATTGATAAACCTGAGCTATACAATTTTTAATTTTTTAAACAAAGACAATGAAAAATATTCTAAATATAGTTGTTCTTACAATGCTTGTATATAGCACGATACAAGCACAAACACAGTGTTTCGATCCTGATCCTGGTATTTGGAAAGATACCTGGACATCCTGTCAAAAAACGGATAACCCCAACAGTGTATACCCAAAAAGCCACTGGATTCAATATGATTTTGGCGTGACTCGTAAGCTATCCAATAGCTGGGTGTGGAATGCCAATGATCCTAATAATTTGAATGTGGGATTTAATGTGGTAAATGTGGATTACTCGATGGATGGCGTCAATTGGACTTATTGGGGAGAAATGACTTTTCCAAAAGCAAAAGGGGAGGCCGTTTACAGCGGATTTCAAGGTCCCAAATTTGAAGGTATTGAGGCCAGGTATGTTTTGTTAACTGCAATGACCAATCATGGTGATCCTACTTGTGCAGGACTTGCAGAAGTGAAATTCAATTTACTACCCAACTATGAGCTTTCCAACTTTGAGGGAGAAGAAGAGGAGGAAGAGGAAGAAGAGTATTGCCTTTTTGTAACAGATGTAGTGATCGATGAAGTGACAGCTACAACAGCTTCAATTTATTGGGATTACGAATTTTATGGCGAAGAAGAACCCTTTTTCTTTTTCCAGATTCGTGGTGGCGATGATGAAGAAGGTTACGAAATAGAACTGGAAGAATCATACGTCTTCCTGGATGATCTCGCTGAGGATACTCGTTA
>JBCBCD010000706.1:682-4285 GCA_038530915.1 Bacteroidota bacterium | reverse complement strand
GTGGCAGCTTTTCATGGGATGGAATGGATGCTAAGTTGGACGCTTTAGTCTCCACTTTTAGTGCAGATGAGGATCTTTTAACTGTTTTTGATTTGGAAATGGTAGAAGGTCGATGGTTTAAGGAAGGATTAGGAATTGATAGTAACAATATCATAATTAATCAAGCTATCGTTAAAAAATACAATATTCCTCCCCCGATAATTGGCAAGAAAATTAAATTTCAAGGGCGTGAAGGACAAATTATTGGCATCGCTAAGGATTTTAACTACAAAGATATGCATGAGAAAATTGGTCCCTTGGTCATCTCCTACAATGACATATATGAGAATGTTTTTCTTGCTAAGGTCAATGCAAATAATATAAATACAGCTATAAAGAAGACAAAAGAAATTTTTAAGACTACTGTTCCAAATATCCCTTTTGAATACTCATTCATGGATAAATCTTTCGAACAGATGCATATCCAGGAAGCTAAGACCAATGTATTATTTCAATTATTTGCTGGCTTATTGATCTTCATTTCATGCCTGGGTTTATTTGGCCTGGCTACTTTCTCTGTAGAGCGTAGAACCAAAGAAATCGGCATTAGAAAGGTATTGGGAGCCAGTGCTCAATTGATAGTTGGGTTACTTTCCAAGGATTTTCTCAAGTTAGTCCTTATTGCATTGATTGTTGCCATTCCGATAGCTTGGTATTTAATGGATCTTTGGTTGCAAGATTTTGCCTATCACATTGATATCAAATGGTGGATATTCATTTTAGCAGGAACATTAGCGGTATTTATAGCTTTTCTCACAGTGAGTTTTCAAAGTTTAAAAGCTGCGATGTCAAACCCTGTTAGCGCATTAAGAAACGAATAAAAAACATCATGTTTCAAAATAATATTAAGCTTACATTTAGAAATTTGTTTAAGAATAAGGTATTTACCCTTATCAGTATTGCCGGACTTGGTATTAGCCTTACAGCTGTCTTTTTAATCGTTTTATGGATTAAAGATGAATACCAAGTCAATCGTTTTCCTGAAAAACTAGACCGCATCTATTCATTGTTAGAGATAGATACCTTAGGTGATGGAACAGTTTCAGTGGACAACACCGTCCCTTATCCATTGATACAGGAATCAGTAGAGCAAATCCCCGGGATTGAACAAACTGTAGCTTTAGATTATCCTAATAGCCGGTTTTTTGAATTAGAAGGTCAGTTGTATAAATCTGTCGGAAGCTATGGCGCTTTTGAAATGTTTGACTTTTTCTCTATTCCACTTTTAATGGGGAATGTCGACAATCCAAAAGAAAACATAAATACAATTGTACTTACTGAATCTTATGCTAAGAAACTTTATGGCGACAATTGGCAAGAGCGTGCTATAGGATCAAGCCTTAAGGTTGGAGTTGAGCGACAATTGGAAATCGTTGGCATTTGTGCTGATCCACCTAAAAATGCTTCAGAATATTTTGATTTTGAATACATTATTAATTTAGAAAGACGATTGAAAACAGATCCTTGGCTATATGAGTGGGGAAATACGGCCTTAACTGGCTTTATGCTTTTACAAGAAGGAACAAAACCCGAAACGGTACATGCACAGTTTTCTAATCTCTACAATAAAGAAGATGATATAGAAGGAATTGGATTTACCTCTCAACCATTTGCAGACAGGTATTTATACAACAAGTTTGATGAATATGGAAAAGTAGAAGGAGGGAGAATTGACTACATTAGAATTTTTGGAGTAGCTGCTGTATTCCTTCTTCTAATTGCCTGTATCAATTTTATCAACTTAGCTACTGCTAGAGCTACCAAGAGGGCCAAAGAAATAGGGGTCAGAAAGACGATAGGAGCCAATAAGGAAGCACTGATTTCACAGTTTATGTTAGAAGCACTTGTAATCGTCTTGCTATCTGTTGCAGCGGCGGTATTACTGGCTAGCATGCTCCTTCCTGCTTTACGTCAGATTACAGAAAAAGAAATCCTGTTCTCTTATTGGGATTTGAGCTTCTGGGGAATGCTTTTAGGAGGAATAGTTGTGACAACCTTATTGTCAGGACTTTATCCTGCCTTTGTCCTTTCCGCTTTCAAACCTGTAGAGGTCATTAAAGGACAAGTTGTAAAGAACAACTCAAAGTTTGATTTTAGAAAATCGCTGGTAGTGCTACAATTTGTTTTGTCTACTTTACTCGTTGTATTCGCTTTTATAGTAAGACAACAAGTCAACTATATTCAAAATAAAAATTTGGGATTGGATAGAGAAAATGTGGTATACATACAAAAAGACGCTCTCCTTTCCAGCAAATTTGATGTATTGAGAACGTCCTTATTACAAAAAACGGGGATTGTAGATGTAGCAGCAACGAGCCACACACCTATAGATATTCAATCGAGCACAAATGGAATACAATGGCCCGGAAAACAAGCTGCTGACAATAACCTATCATTCGATATACAGTGGGCGGATTATAACTATGTGGACATCTTTAAAATTCCTATTTCGGAAGGAAGGTTTTACCAAAAAGGCATGCTATCCGATTCATCGGGTTTAGTCATTAATAGAGCAGCAGCAGATGTAATGGGGATGGAAGAAGCAACAGGACAGGTGGTTGATTTCTGGGATGGGAAACGACAAATTATTGGGGTATTGGAGAATTTTCATACTCGTTCTCTGCATGAAGACATAACTCCTATGGTCGTTCTTTTACAGCCCAATACGACCTGGTCAATGTTTATTCGTACAGCTCCGGGAGCAACAGACAATGCCATCAGTAATATTAGAGCGTCTTTTGCTGAAGTATTGCCAGGTTATCAATTGGAATATGAGTTTTTAGATGACAAGTTTAAACGTCGATATAAATCTGAAATGATCACCTCCCAACTGGCAAATTATTTTGCTTTCATAGCCATTTTTATTGGTTGTTTGGGCTTACTAGGACTGGCTACTTTCATGATTCAGCAGCGCACTAAAGAAATAGGAATCAGAAAAGTATTGGGTGCAAGTGTTACCAATCTGGTAGGTTTACTATCCAAAGATTTTCTGGGGATCGTCTTGATCGCCGTCGTTATTGCTACGCCAATTGCATGGTATCTTTCCAATCAATGGCTCGATAGCTTTGCTTATAAAATTGATGTAGAGTGGTGGGTATTTGCACTAACAGGAATTTTGACACTTATGATTGCATTTTTGACGATCAGTTTTCAGAGTTTAAAAGCTGCATTCTCTAACCCCATTAATGCATTAAGAAACGAATAAACCCAATAGACAATGTTGAATTTAAAACTGGCATTAAGAAATCTTTGGAAAAACAAAATGCAATCGGCCATCCTGATTGGTGGATTAACTATTGGCATGGGAGCTTGTATTTTGTTGCTGCAGTATGTGAGCTTTGAAATGAGTTATGATCAATTTCACTCTAAATATGATCGTATTTACAGAGTTGTCAATGAACGTTTTCAGGAAGGAAACTCTGTGCAAAAAGGGACCATTACTTATCCTACGATTGGTCCAACTATGAAAGAGGAATATCCGGAAATTAGAAATGCTACAAGGCTTTCAACAGGGGCTAGTATTATTCTTAGTAAAGACGAACAGGTAGAATCTTTTGATTATGT
>JBCBCD010000706.1:0-672 GCA_038530915.1 Bacteroidota bacterium | reverse complement strand
GATTATGTGATTTGGGCAGATGAGCATTTCTTTGAAATATTCGATTTTGAATTATTAGCTCAAAAAGAGGAGGTCATTCTCAATGAGACCAATGAGATTGTTTTGACTCAGAGGATAGCCGACGAATACTTTAAAGAGGTTAATGGTAATTATCAGGCAATTATAGGCAAAAGCATAAAGGTAGCTAATTATCAGGACCCTTTCACAGTGGTTGGTATTTGTAAGAATATTCCTAGCAACTCCTTATTGAATTTCAATTTATTACTTAGTTATCAATCTTGTATTCGCTATTGGGGAGAAGGAGCCGATAATAGTTGGCAGTGGTCCGATTTTTATCATTACTTAGAATTAGAACCTAAGACAGATGTTACTGCGCTTGAAACTAAGTTTGTTGATTTTAGTGAAAGGCATTTCAGAGGTGCTGAAGTTTCTGGTAGCAATGAAGTCTTTACTTTGCAGGCTCTAAAAGACGCCCATCTCTTTTCTACTGATTTGGAATATGAAGTTGGGAATACCACCAATGGAAGAGCCGTAATTTCTTTATTAATTATTGCTTTTTTCATACTGATCATCGCATGGATTAATTACATTAATTTGAGCTCAGTAAGAGCCATTGAGCGCGCCAAAGAAGTTGGTGTTAGAAAAGTGGTTGGGGCCAGCAAAGGCCATCTG
>JBCBCD010000705.1:0-4287 GCA_038530915.1 Bacteroidota bacterium | reverse complement strand
AGGTATGGTTGACGTAAGACCTGAAGAAATTTCAGAAATATTAAAACAACAGATCTCAGGATTTTCTCGTTCTGCTGATCTAGAAGAATCTGGTACTGTACTTCAAGTAGGTGATGGTATCGCACGTGTTTATGGGTTGACCAATTCTCAAGCGGGTGAGCTTGTAGAATTTGAAACTGGTGTAAGAGCTATCGTTTTAAACTTGGAAGAAGATAATGTTGGTGTCGTTTTAATGGGACCAAGTGAAGGTATTCGTGAAGGTTCTCGTGTTACACGTACTAAGCAGATTGCATCTATCAGTGTAGGTGATGGTTTTGTTGGTCGTGTTGTTAATCCTCTGGGAACTCCTATCGATGGTAAGGGTGAAATTAAAGGTACTACTTATGAGATGCCTCTTGAGCGTAAAGCTCCGGGTGTAATCTATCGTCAACCGGTATCTGAGCCATTACAAACAGGTATCAAAGCGATCGATTCAATGATTCCAATCGGTCGTGGTCAACGTGAGTTGATTATTGGTGACAGACAGACTGGTAAAACGGCTGTTGCTATCGATACCATCATCAACCAAAAAGAATTTTTCGATAGAGGAGAGCCTGTATTCTGTATCTATGTTGCTTCTGGTCAGAAAGCATCTACAGTAGCAAACGTAGCTCAGGTTCTTGAAGATAAAGGTGCTATGGCTTATACAGTGATTGTATCTGCTTCTGCATCAGATCCTGCACCACTGCAGTTTTATGCTCCATTTGCTGGTGCTGCGATTGGTGAGTATTTCCGTGATACAGGTCGTCCTGCATTGATTGTATATGATGACTTGTCTAAGCAAGCAGTTGCTTATCGTGAGGTATCATTATTATTGCGTCGTCCTCCAGGTCGTGAAGCATATCCTGGTGATGTATTCTACTTGCACTCTCGTTTATTAGAACGTGCAGCGAAAATCATCGAAAATGATGGCATCGCACGTAATATGAACGATCTTCCTCCTTCTTTGAAAGAAGCTAAAGATGCAAATGGAGAGCCTTTGGTAAAAGGTGGTGGTTCATTGACTGCACTTCCTATTATTGAGACACAAGCTGGTGACGTATCTGCTTATATTCCTACCAACGTAATTTCGATTACAGATGGTCAGATCTTCTTGGAAACCAACTTATTTAATGCGGGTGTTAGACCAGAGATCAACGTAGGTATCTCTGTATCTCGTGTAGGTGGTTCTGCTCAGATTAAATCAATGAAGAAAGTATCCGGTACGCTTAAGTTGGACCAGGCTGCTTATCGTGAGTTGGAAGCATTCTCGAAGTTCGGTTCTGATTTGGATGCAGCGACATTAGCTGTTTTGGAAAAGGGTAAGCGTAACGTAGAGATCTTGAAGCAACCTCAATATTCTCCGGTACCTGTTGAAAAGCAGGTAGCAATTATCTTAGCAGGTACAAATAACTTATTGAAAGATGTTCCTGTAAATAAAGTAAAAGAATTTGAGCAAACGTTCTTAGCTACGATGGAACAACGTTTACCAGATGTTTTGGCTGATTTTGCAGCTGGTAAGTGGGAAAAAGACGCACAAAACAAAACGAAAGAATTGTTGAAGGAGTTAGCTTCTCAATATAAAAAGTAAACTATCCTGACAGTTGTAAGTCTTAGTGGCTTGCAACTGTAAACAATATATTCATTGCTGGCGAATCCATTGGATAAGGCAGCCTCAAAAAATATTATCAATGCCTGCGAATTTAAAAGAAGTACGCGAAAGGATAACGACTGTAAATAACACTCAACAGATTACCAAAGCCATGAAAATGGTATCTGCCGCTAAGTTGCGTAGAGCTCAACAGGCGATTCAAGAGATGCGTCCTTATGCTGATAAGTTGAATCAAATGCTCCGCAATATCCTTTCCAATCTTGAAGGAGAAGTGTTTTCGGTTTTTTCTTCGGAAAGACCTGTACAAAAGGCTTGCCTTGTAGTCATTACTTCTGAAAGAGGTCTTTGTGGTGCTTTCAACAACAATGTGAGTAAAGCGGGTGCTCAGTTGATTGATAATGAGTTGAAAGAAACTTACAATAGTGGAGAACTGACAATTATCAATATCGGCAAAAAAGGTAGAGATTATTTCAAGAAGAGGTATCCTAATCTGAACTTCAACGAAGAGTATGTACACCTTTTTGATGACTTGTCGTTCGAAAATGTGGCTCGTGTATCTCAATTGTTGATGGATGAGTTTGAGGCAGGTGGATTTGACCAAGTATTTGTTTCTTACGGAAAGTTCAAAAACCCGGTAGTTCAAACGGCTATCGCTGAGCAGTTTTTGCCTGTGCCAAAAATGGAAGGAGAAGGGGAAGAAAGTGGCATGCGCGCTGATTATATATTTGAACCTACCAAAGAAGGCTTATTGGAATATTTGGTACCTAATATTTTAAAAACACAGTTTCATAAATATATCTTGGACACACATGCTTCTGAGCATGGTGCTCGTATGACCGCAATGGATTCAGCTACTGATAATGCTAATGAGCTGTTGAAAGAGTTGAAAATCTCTTACAACAAAGCGCGTCAGGAAGCCATTACAACTGAAATCCTTGAAATTGTTTCTGGTGCAGCAGCATTGGAGAGCGGGCAGTAATTTTGATTTATACTTACCTTTGAATATAAATGAGAAGCCAGATTTCTGTTGGAAGTCTGGCTTCTTTGTTATCTTTTGAATCCAATGTTCTTTCTGTCAAGTAAATTGGGGCTGTTTCATTCTACGGATTCGTCAGCCTATATAAATAATAATGGATTCAAAAGTGCAAAATGATTTTTGAAGAAAGTAATATCCATTTTAGATTTTCTTCTAACTGGATGGTTCACAAATATGATGAACATCCATTTTACAGCAGCTTGTCAGGGGCTGGCTTTAAAGCTGTCGACTTCATTGCACTCCATGAGTACCAAAATCTATACCTTTGGGAGATTAAAAATTACAACCGACCCATCAATAAACCATTCTACAATCCCTGGGAAGTCATTCAAGAGGACCCACAAGCCTTTGTAGAAAAGCTGGTTTCAAAAGTTGAACATACCATTGATGCACTTAGGTTGATCAATTTGTATTACCAGCGAAAATGGTTTTACAAACGAAAAGTTCGCTTACTCGACAGTAGTTTTTTTAAGTTTACCAATTGGTTTTTTTGGCTGAATGCACATCGATTTAGTAAGTTTGAAAATAAAGTGATAGTTGTTATTTGCTTAAGCGCGGAAGAGGCAGATGAACGATTTAGAGAATGGTTATTGAATGAGTTACATAATAAACTGAAAAAACAAGTTGGATCTGTTTTGGTAATTGATCCAAAGCATAACTTTATGGATATTGATATGAAACCATTGTGATGTTAAGGAGTTTAGAGGTTAGGCGTTCAATTATTAAACACCTAAACGCTAAACTTAAAGAATCATAAAAATGATTTTGCCTTCAGCTTGTAATACTGTGGGGCAATATTTATCATTACAGTAGAACCGGATATTTGAATCAAGTTGGGCTAAGAGAAAGCTCAAAATTCCCTTGTCTCTAATTATTGAATATTCAATATATGAAAGTCATTATCCCTGTAGCTGGTGCGGGCACACGCCTAAGACCATTAACATATACTCAACCCAAGGCATTGATCCCAGTTGCGGGCAAGCCTATTATTTCCTATATCATAGATCAATTGGTTGAGAAAGGAATCAATGATTTTGTTTTTGTGATTGGTTATCTGGGTGAGAAAATCAAGAACTATATTGATGCTACCTATCCGGAATTGTCCAAGGAATTTGTTATTCAGGAAAACAGACTGGGATCTGCTCATGCTATTTGGGTAGCGAGAGAGTTTTGGCAAGATAGTGAGGAGGTAATTATCTTCTTTGGAGATGTCATCTTAGATTTTAACTTACAATTTGTATTGGATAGTCCTTACTCGGTTTTAGCCATAAAGAAAGTGAAAGACCCCAGAGAATTTGGTGTCGTAGAGTTAGATGATAACGAAAAGGTAACCAGAGTTATTGAAAAACCGAAAATTCCCAAGTCAGACATGGCGATGGTTGGGTTTTATAAAATCAGAGAAGTTAAGCATCTGGCCAGATCTTTGGAGTTTGTGATAAAAAGCAATAAGCGCAACGATAATGAATTTCCGTTGACCGATTCTTTAATGAATATGATTGAAGAAGGTGTCGATTTCAAAACATTGGTGGTCGATAATTGGTACAACTGTGGTAAAAAGGAAGTCTTATTGGAAGCGAATGCCTTGCTATTAGACAAGCTGGGGTATGGCGAAGATTATCCC